>JAMDDR010000580.1:0-2919 GCA_023488685.1 Chloroflexota bacterium
GAAAAGAAGAGCGAACACAGCACCCATGTCGAAACGCAGATCAGCAGGATCGCATCCTTCAGCGACGAATTCACCGCAATCAGACCCGCGATGAGCGGCGCCAGCGCGCGCAGAGCGACCCGTAGATTTTCTTTAGACAAAACTCCCAACCTTGCAGCCCATGTGGGCCGAAACGAAGCAATAATACACGGTGACGACACTAGCAGACGTGTACGGTCTCACACAAGGAGTTCGAAGCATGTTGGATCCGGTACAGGCTATGGTACATCCTCGCGATGGCAGCTTTACCAACCTGCAGGATTTGCGCAAGGATATCCTCATAGGCTTTTCCTGGCTTCTTATCGTCGCTGGTCTTGTCGCTGGCGCGGCGGCAGCGCAGGTGCAGGTTTTCCCGAATGCTCCCATGCTGCAAGCGTATATGTGTGCCTTGTTCGCCCTGATCGCATGGCTACAGCGGAACCGGCACACTACATTGGCATGTCACATTCTGGTTTGGGGCAGCGGTTTTGTCCTATCGGTCAGCATGGCAGTGATTCCCGATGTGTGGCTACCGGTTCTGAGCTTGCCACTTGTCCTCGTAGCTGCCACACTTGTCACCGGCAGCGAATGGATAGTCGCCGCGGCAAACGCAACACTGGCATACTGGCTCACGGCAAATGGCTATCGTAACTACGAGTTGCCAATGCTGCTGGGAGCGCTGGCCCTAACGCTCGGATGTACTGTCATCGCCGTGCGCGCCTTGCGCAACACGCTGATAGCTGCGTGGGAAATGGAGCAGCAGACCGATGCGTTGTTGATCGAGGCTCGCGAGCGTCAGGGTGCACAGGCCAACACTCTGAAGTCGTTCGAACTCGCCACTTATCTGCTCGAGCAAGCCAACCACAGGTCTTTCATCGCGGAGCGTCAGGCCGAAGAAGCGCAACGCATGAAGGAGCAGTTTGCCGCCAACATCAGCCACGAGCTGCGCACACCGCTGAACTTGATCCTGGGTTTCAGCCAGATGATGTACTTGTCGCCGCAGGTATACGGCCCTATGCAGTGGCCTACTACGTTGCGCCGTGACATCTACCAGATCTACCACAGCAGTCGCCACTTGCTGGAGATGATCGACGATATTCTCGATCTCTCGCGCTTCGAGCTGGTTGGGTTCACGCTCAATAAGGAGCCCACCGACCTGAAGGCGCTGCTGGAAAGCGCGGCCGAAATCGCCGCAGGGCTTTTCCGTGATCGGCCTGTCCGGCTGGAGACCGTTGTTGCACCGGACTTGCCCGCCCTGGAAATCGACCGCACACGGGTCCGTCAAGTGATCCTCAACTTGCTGACGAATGCCCGCAATGCAACCGAAGCGGGCTTCGTACGAATAAGCGCACAACGTGCTGGTGGCGAAGTAGTGGTCAGCGTATCTGATACCGGCCCTGGCATAGCCGCTGACAAGCTATCCCGCATTTTCGAGAGCTTCTATCAAATCGATAGTTCTATCCGGCGCGACAATCATGGTACCGGCCTTGGCCTGGCAATCAGCAAGCACTTCGTCGAAGCGCACGGCGGGCGTATCTGGGTCGAGAGCCAGAAGGGTGCTGGCTCAACCTTCTATTTCAGTCTACCCATTCCCGGCATTGGCACGCCTACGTTGTACCCAAAGGGAACGCAATCGCTTGACCCCGCGTGGCGAGATAATCGCCCGCGCATCGTGGTAATTGATCCCGAACCATCGGTGGCAACCATGGTCCAGCGCCACATTGAGGGCTTTGAAGTGGTGCACGTCGAAAATCGAAGTCATTTAGCGGACTCGCTTGCTCTGCACCAACCTCTGGCCATTGTCCAGAACGTGGCGCCGGCAGAGGCTGATGAAGCCTGCGCCCATCTGCCGGATGAGTTCGGCGCACTGCCTGTCATTCGGTGCTCCCTGCCCAGCAAAGCATGGCTTGCCGATGACTTGATGGTGACTGCCAGCCTGATCAAACCTGTGACATCCGAGCAACTGTTCCATGAGATCCGGCGTGTGGGCCAAGTGCGTGACGTTCTAGTCGTCGATGACGACCGCGGCTTTGGTCAGCTCATGGAGCGTATGCTGTCAGTCTACTGGGCTGAGGATACCAATGAAGCTGAGGAGATCATCCAGGTACGCCACGCATACGATGGCGAGCAAGGGCTGCGCGCTATGCGAGAGCGAAGACCGGATCTGCTGTTGCTAGACCTGGTGATGCCAAACGTCGATGGTTTCCAGTTACTGGCTCAAAAGAGATCCGATCCGGTTCTGGCAGGCGTCCCCGTCATACTCCTCACCGTCACCAACGCAGCCGAGGATGCATTGCTGTGCAAGGGTAGCCGGCTGGCGGTTGATCGTACTGGTGGCCTCAGATTGGCTGAAGTGCTGCGCTGTTTGTCGGCTGTCGTGCACGCGCTGGAACCACGCGGCAGCACAACCTCAAATAAGGCCAAGTTGTCGTAGTGCCGCAATCAGGTCATCGCGGCTCAATGGCTTCGGTAGATAGAGCGCTGCGCCCAGTGACGTCGCCAGTAATGGGTCGTTGACTACGGAGCATGTGATGACCGGTATGTTGCTCGTGGCGGGGTCGGTATGGAGCGTCTGTAACACCTCCCATCCGTCAATCCTGGGCATCATCACATCCAAGATGATTGCGTCGGGCACCAACTGCTTTGCCAGCCTCAGTCCCTCAGCACCGCTGGCGACCTGGACCAGCCGGCAAGCCTGTGTGGCCAGGTAGCGTTCCATCAATTGGGTCAGACCCTCGTCGTCATCGATAACTAGCAGAGTGGGTCCACTCATGCGCATCCGGACCTGCACAGTGCGACCGCCGCCGGCTTCGTCACGTTCTATCACGCTCCAGTTAAGTTGGTCGGCCAACTGCTGGATGACTGGAGCCGGAGACTCACCGGCGCCCAGATTCGACTCCA
>JAMDDR010000580.1:3013-7090 GCA_023488685.1 Chloroflexota bacterium
CATCCGGCGCGCTATATTCGCAAACCACGCCACTAGCCTGCGCCAATCGCTCAACCGCCCGGCGCGCGTGATCCAACAAGGGGCTTATGTCAATGGATATCGCATGTGTACTCGCTCGATTAATAGCAGCCTGGAGAGCTACTCCAGGACCTGACTGATCCTCGGCCTCAGCCGTTAGCTGTGTCCATAGCAGTGTTGCCACCCTTTCCACGCCATGATGCAAGTCGCGATAGACCTGCCGCGACGAAATGCAGAGCTCAGTCGCTACCTCTTGGATGGACATACCGTCCATGTAATGCATCTGGAGAACGTTGAACGGTCTGGCCTGCGCGGCCTGGAAGAAGATCTTGGGATCGGGGCTCAGCGACTCGATAGCTTCGATCAGCCGCCGACGCAGCAGTTGACCGGCCGGCTCACGCGAACGCTCCGCTACGGGCTGCAACATCTGAGCGAGTGGGTGATTCTGCAGAGAGGGGAAGTCGTGCAGATGCTCAAGCGCGGACTGTACCTGCTGTAGGAAGCTGGCAGACGGCATGGCCGAGGAGGAACCGTGCGATTCAAACATAGAGCGTCCGGCGGGTCACCGCTGTGTCAAATATACGTCAAAACCTGGTCAAGAATCTGTAGACACAAGTATAGCTTCTGGGGTACATTTACTGCAGAAGGTTCGGAAACTCGCTGGCCCTCTCCACCTGCAAAACGGCGAGATGATGAAGGCCAAGGAGGTACATTCGTTGGCGATTCCCCTGCAGATACCTCGGCAAGTCGGTCGTAAGCGATCAGCGTTTGCGGAAGGCTTACGCAACATCCTCGACAACCGGCTGGTAATCATCCTGGCGCTACCGGCTATCCTCTTGGTTTTCGCGCTGGCGTACATCCCGATGTTTGGCATTGCTGTTGCCTTCGAGGACTACAAGGCTGCCACCGGTTTTCTAAGCCAGTGGGTCGGCCTAAGAAATTTCGAGTTATTGCTCACATCTCCAGTCCTTGGGCGCCTGGTCCGTAACACAATCTTTCTCAACACCTTGTTCATCACTGCCGGAACTGTCTTCGGGGTTGGCATGGCGCTGCTGCTAAATGAGATCGGAAACAGGATCTTCCGGCGAGTGACCCAGTCCATCATGTTCCTACCCTTTTTCATGTCGTGGGCAATCGTATCGCTGCTGGTATCGGCTTTCCTCGACTACTACTCAGGCGTGGTATCGATGGCGTCACGTAACCTTGGGTTCGAGCCGATCTCCTTTTATGAGGAACCGGCGGTATGGCCGTTTGTGTTCGTCATCTTGCGTATCTGGAGGGATACCGGCAGCGGCAGCATCCTATATCTGGCGGTCTTAGCCAGCATTGACCCGCAGTTGTACGAGGCGGCTGCTATCGATGGAGCCAGCCGGCTCCAGCGTATGCGCTTAATCAGCTTGCCGTTGCTGGTGCCGACGATTATCCTGCTCACGTTGTTGGCCATAGGTCGTATTTTCTATGGCGACTTCGGCATGATTTACACCGTTATTAGCAACAACGCAGCCGTGTACGAAACCACCGACATCATCGAGACCTACATCATCCGCGCCATTCAGAGCACAACTAACTTCGGCATCAGCATTGCTGTTGGCCTGACCCAGTCCGTGTTGGGCTTCATCTGCGTCTTTGGATCCAACTGGATTGTGAAGAAATGGTCCCAACGCCGTGGTGAGGATTACTCCCTCTTCTAGGTCAGGAGCTTCTTATGAACATAACTTTGCCAGTTCCAGAGCCAATGGCGAACAGGTCAAACCGGGTGAAGACATCCCTGAGTGACAAAGCCTTCACCTCAGTGTGCTACCTGCTGGTGGCAGTATTCACCATCTTGTCTTTATCCCGTTCTACACCATGGTGGTGTCCTCATTTACACCCCAGAAAGTATTACAGGTAGATGGCTACTCGTTATGGCCGCGAGCCCTGACCACGGAAGCATATGTATGGGCGTTGCGCGGCACGCAGGTGCTCACCGGTTACCAGGTGACCATAGCTGTGACTTTTCTTGGCACATTTCTAAGCGTGGCGATCATGTCCGGAGCCGCCTATGCGCTTTCAAACAAGCGCTTCAAGTTCCGCAACCCGCTCGGGTTCTACTTCTACTTCACCATGCTATTCGGAGGTGGCCTGATCCCGTGGTATATCACCTGCCGCATGTTGGGCCTGTACGACAATATCTGGGCGCTGATCGTGCCCTCCCTTGTCAATCCGTGGTGGATTTTCGTCATCCGCAACTACTTCAACAGCTTGCCAATTGAGGTGCTCGAATCAGCCCGCATTGATGGAGCAAGCGATCTGCAGATTCTGACACGAGTGGTGCTGCCCCTGTCAACGCCGGTACTGGCGACCGCTGCGCTCTTTGTGGCGGTGGGCTACTGGAACGACTGGTGGCTCGGCACTATCCTACTCGACTTTGCTCCCTTCCGCCCCTTACCCGTGTTGATCTTGCGCATCATGAATAGCACGCGCGCCATCAATGAGGCGATGCTGGCGAAGGGCGCCGGGATCACCATCGACATGAGCCAGATTCCAACATTGTCCGTTCGCATGGCTACAGCAGTCATCACGATCGGCCCCATCATCTTGCTGTACCCGTTTGTGCAGCGTTATTTCATCAAGGGCTTGACCTTGGGAGCGATCAAAGGCTAGCCCCGAAAGCAATCGGTTTCAGCGAGGGTTGGCTGACTCCCTCGCCAAGTAACAGGAACACACACCTGAAGGAGGATCGACATGTCTAGGAAAATCACGCGCCGCCAGATGCTAAGCATGCTTGGCGTGGGCACAGCCACCGGCTTGATGGCAGCCTGCCAAGCGGCGTCCCCCACGGCCGCGCCAACCGCGGTTCCGCAGGCGACTGAAGCGCCAAAAGCTACGGAGGCACCCAAGGCGACAGAGGTTCCCACAGAGGTACCGAAGCCCACGGAAGCTCCCAAGGCCGCTGCACCAACAGTCGTCACCTATGTGGACTCTGACTTCGGCGTTACGCAGAACATGGACAGCATCCAACCCGTCGTAGATGCGCTTAATAAGAAGATGGCCGACGAAGGCGTCCCCGTTCAGTTGAAGATCATGCTGGTGGACAACCGCAAGGACAAGTATCCCTTGCTGTACGCTGGCGGCACGCCCTTCACCTTTGCCTTTGATGCGCCTTGGGCGACCATGAACACCTTCATCGATCAAGGCAATCTGAAGCCACTCGAGGGTTTCCTGCCGGAATTCCCCAATATCGTCAAGGCTTTCACGCAGGAGGTGTTCGACGCCAACCACATGAAAGGCCACATCTACGGATTGCCTACCGGGTTCTACGTTGCCTTTAACAACGGTATCATCTACCGCAAGGACCTGCTGGATAAGTATGGCATGCCCGAGCCACGGAGCCTTGAGGATCTGGAGGTGTTCTTTGCGGAGGTCAAGAAGACCGAGAAGGACATGGTTGCACCATTAGGATATGGTGGCGGTGGCACCATCGAACCATGGACGTACTTCTTCGCCGCGCCATGGCGCACATCTCGGGCCAAGGATCATGGTTACACACCATCTGTTGCAGTCCCGGCAGGCATCGAGATGAAGGATGTCCTGTTTGACACACCGACCTATGTCGAGAAAGAGACAACAGATGCCTGGATAACTGCAATCGAACGTTACCGCTACTGGAACGAGCAGGGTTTCTTCAGCAAGAGGCCGGCTGGCGTGGAAAGCTGGAGCGTGTACGAGCAACTGCTCTACCCCGGAAAGGTTGCGGCAGTCATATCGGCCGAACCACAGATCGGCATCGAGAATACGGCGGAGAAGAACACCCAGCAATTCGTGCCGGAGGCCAAGCTAGCCGCCGTTGAACTGTCCGGCACCGAACAGGGATTCTACATCTACTGGGCGTCGTTGCGGCAGTGGAATTTCCAGGTGTTCAACAAGGCTGTCCCGGATGAGGAGACCAAGGCTGGCCTGAAGTTCTTCGACTGGCTCCTGAGCAACCAGGACAACATCGACATCTGGCTGTTCGGCATCGATGGCAAGAACTACATCAAGAAGTCCAATATGCGCTTTGCCGAAGTCCCAGGTGTTGAC
>JAMDDR010000427.1 GCA_023488685.1 Chloroflexota bacterium
CCGATCCACTGGTCGTGGACCCGCCGAGGTCTACACAAATGGGTGGAGTGGAAGACTTCAGGACTATGTTAAATTACTTCTCAAACGTTCCACTAGCGTGTGGTTTAAGGCCTGTTACCCACCAGATAGGTACATAACTATGTTGAATCGCCTACCGGCCCACCTGCACCATCCTACGGCCTCATCGTTACGTTATGGAGGGACCGCCCTAGCGCGCCCTGGTGCGTGTCACGTCCCAGGTCTTCCAGGCCTGTAACAGCCGGGCGTCGGGATGCCACTGCGGTATCCGGCCTGGAACAACCCTGGATTGATTCGGGTCGGATACAGGGATACCTGCCCTCAGCCGTTCCCGCGAACCCGCATAATGGTCTTTGATCCACGCCAGACGCTCCTGCGTCGTCGTCCTCGCGACATAGCGCTGGAATGCCGAAGGGTCCGTGAAATAAAACAGGAATGCTTCATCCGGTACGCCTGCCACATCAGGCACTACGGCCCACGACAGGTCTGGGGTATCCCACGCGTCTAGTTCATCTGCCCTGGCGAGATATTCCCCCGCCTCAACACTCCCCGGATGCAAGGCTGCGGCGGCGCGTAGTGCGCCTGCGCCATGGTTCCACACCAATTCATCCAACATCGCGTCCGGCACAACCGGAGGAATGTGCAAATTTCGCATTACCCGTTCCACCCGGTCGGTCAACTCATCCATTTTGATCTCATCGTCGGTGCGTGGGTCCCCCTCCCCCCATTGAAGGGTGCCATCAGGGCGAATTGTGACGCGCATGTATGCCGTCATTCCGGTCCACAGTGCCCCCCGTGGGCGTCCCCCGTCATATTGTTCCAGCCGGTCCAACCAGCTCCAATCAAGTCCTGCCATTTCGTCTGTCCTCCAGTTGCTTTAGGCGGCTCTCAAACTCCGCCAGGTTGGTCACGTTCACGAATGCACTGAGGACAACCCGACAGGCGGCCAACGCCAGCCGTTGGTTGCGTCCATTGACCATGCGGTGGAGCCGTTCAACCGCATCCGCTACGGTTGAGGTCAGCATGCGAGAGATACCCTCCCGTAACTCCTCTTTGGCATCCGCATAGGCGGCCATAAACTCAGGATCATCCATCCAGTGTTGGAGAGTGCTGTAAGGCATCTCGCAATATTCCGCAGCCTGTTTGATGTTCCTGGTTGCCAACAGCGCCTCAATCGCCTCAAGCTGCTGAGGGGTTAAATCGCCCGATTTAGCCATTCTTACTCCCCATCCTCCCTCTCTTCAATCTCTAGCGTCCGGGGATGTAAGCTGGGTTCCACGGATAGCGGCGTTGTGACAGCGCTCGGCGTCCGCGCAGGCGCGAACGATGGGAGCCGTACACATCGCAGCAACGCGGCGCGGATGCACTCCGCCCGGCCTGGATGCGACCGCCCAATCCTGGCGGCGGCGGCGAACATCGGCATCAGGATTGACCGGGTGCGCTGATACTCCCCACGGTTAAGTAGAACCTCCGGTGCCATTTTCACTAATGCCCTGTTGTTCGTTGTCATCATCTACCTCCGCCAGCTCCGCCAGCAAACGACCCCACGTTATAGAGCGGAGGGGTAAAGTCGGTGTCCATGGGGAAATTACGACTTTCACGCGTTTTATTGGAACCAATAAAACGCGTGAAAGTCACAATTTGTTTGGTTACTTGGTCATGAGATTTGCCGACAACTTTAGCAATCTCTTCATCGGTATAGCACGCCAACCACACGTTATAGAGCGGCGGCGTAAAATCAGCGTCGTTGGGAAAATCACGACTATTTCTGAAATTATTCTTTTGAATAATTTCAGAAATAGTCCCTGTTTTGGTTGCTATGGTCTGTAGAGGACAATCAAGTTTTGCGGCAATCTCTTCATCCGTATAACAAGCCAGCCATACATTGTAGAGTGGTGGTGTAAAGTCAGGGTCTGTGGGAAAATCACGACTTTGCCTGAAATTATTGGAACCAATAATTTCAGGCAAAGTCGCTGTTTTAGTCTGCATGGTTTTTATAGGGCAATCCAGTTTTGCAGCAATTTCCTCATCCGTATAACAAGCCAGCCACAGATCATAGATGGTTTCGTTGCGTTGTCCTCGGTTGTACATAGCCACCTCCACCTGCTGGAATTGTCAAAACCTGTACCTCGGCATCGCGCTGAGGCCACAGCCCTGGAGCAACACAAGTCCCAACGACTGAGTTCGGCTGGACACGTTCTGGTCACTGAGCGTGTTGAAGGCACCATTTGCGCCTGCCCTCTGCCACCAGAAGGCTAACGTCTGTTGCGCAGGTCCCAACTCTTCTATAGGTGCGATGGCTCGGAGCTTCTGGACTTCTTCCACATTAACCCGATGGTCCAGCGCCACAAGTCGATCCCGATACGGACGGAGTCGTGCGGCCAACATGCTGACCTCGATGGTGAGCCGGTCAAACTCAACCCGGATGGCTGAGGCTTCATCCTGTACACTCTCAATCTCTGCCTCAATACCGGGACGGATGGCCGTCAGCGCAGCATCAATCTGCTGAGCGCGTCCTTCCCTTTCAGCTTGCGCCTGTAATGCCGGCAACTGTGCGGCCTGCCGCTGGAGTGCCGCAATCTTCGCAAGCTCATCCGCAGCGGCTTGCGCTGCTTTGATCTGACCGCTCAAGTAAGTCTGAGTCTCAGCCGGCCCGGTATGCCCGGCCGGAGCCGTCCCCTCAGCCGCGAGGGCATTTGCGGGTACCGTGGTCTCCCCTGCTTGTTTGGGATCCGTCTGTTTCTTCGCCATCATTTCTCACCGCCTGTAAATGGATTCCGCCGGAACATGTAACTCATACGATTGACCGCCTGTTGCCGGCTCAGCGGCGTGTAAGCTTCCGTCACTTCCATCGGTTGAGCCAGGGTAACGACATCATCCGTCCCCACCATTACCTTGATCCGATAGAGCCGTCCCCTATCGCTCACGATCAGGAACGTCTCGTTGCCCTCGTGGTACAGGTCCGTTACCATCGCCCCATAGCTGAGGGTACGCGCTTCCACCATCCGGCTGAATGCCGCGCTGATTCGTTCGCTCAGCATCGAACTGTTGAGCGCTCTGGTACGGGATGCCAGCCGCTTCTCAAGCGCCAGCGACTCGGCCAACACCTTGTCCGCTTCAGCGGTCAAATCTGGCTCAGGCTCAGTAGGACTGCCGGGACGGAATCCGCGCCTGCCGTGCGTTGGAAGAGGCCCAATCTTTGCTAACGTCTCCGCAGCCGTGACCGCATCTGCCCCAGGCATGTGGGTCCACTTCCCCGCGCTGGGCAAGCGCTGAGGCGCGGTCTGACGCACCTTCGGCTTGAATGAAACACGAATAACACGTTTTTGGATGTTCGCGTTTGAACTCTTCATCTCACCTCGCTCCTTGACATAACTTAGTATAAACGTGGGAGTGCAGGCCCGCGCCCACACTCCCCCTTGAACCCTACCTAAAACGGCATCGCCTCTTCATCCCAGCCGATGCGTACCCCCTGACCCTCCAGTTGGTGGAGCATTTTCCTCACCACCCGAACAACATCCTCCATCGGCATGTCCTGCGGATATTGCAACCGCACGCATGCGCTGTTGCGCAACTCATCCGTCGTGGTGGCATCAAAACAATCGCCATCCTTGTCCGATTCCATCGCGTCGTCCCACGCACGCGGCCAGCCATCCAGTTGCGCCAGCGGCCGCACCGGCTTGGTTGCTGCGTCTGCCAGCAAACGTGCCTTGCGATCATCGCCACTCTTGCGGTGGCCGTTCGTCCCGTTCGTCCCCACGTTCGTTCGTTCAAAAATTCTCGCGTTCATCTCGTTCATTCCTCCGAATCAATCTGTTCCAATTGCTAATCTCGGCGGGACGCTTTCCCCGCGTCCCCAGGGCGAAAATCTCAACTTATCTCTGTGCTGCCTCCAGTTAGAACGTTCGTTCTGGTTCCATCTTGGTTCTGATGTAATCCGATCAGGCTAAAACTAGGTTCCAACTTGGTTTTGACTTGGTTTCGGCCTGGTTTTTGCTTGGTTCTGACCAGTTACCCAAAAACCTACAAACTT
The DNA here is from genome assembly GCA_023488685.1 of Chloroflexota bacterium. GTDB lineage: Bacteria > Chloroflexota > Anaerolineae > J036 > Brachytrichaceae > CAIXPS01. The sequence continues at coordinate 4,052 of JAMDDR010000427.1, forward strand.
GGTTCTCTTGGTTCCGCTACGTAGGAGCGGAACCAAGAAACCAAGTTAGGTTTGGGCCAGTCCATAGGTCGCTTTTGTGGTGCCTGTGCCCCCATCCGTACGCCGTACCTGTTCTAACCGCGCCAGGTAATAAACAGCCTGCCGAATCTCATACGGGCTGCATCCCGCCGCACTGCCCGCAATCGTGTCCATAGGTGAGTCCGGATGCCGGCGCAAAAATTCCAGAACGTAGTTCACGGCATACTGCTCAGTAGGGGTGAGTCTCTTTTCTGCGACGGCGGCGGCATTTTGAGAGGACAACCAAACCTTACCATCCTCAAAATGCATTTGAGCGGCGAGTTTGTCCCGCTTGACATCACGCGCCTTGGTGTATTCGAACCGGATCATGTCGGAATCCTCTGCGCGTTTCATCGTCAGCATCAAGTCAACCACGCCAGGGATAGATGTGGAACCGCGATACTGGTCCTTCTTGTTCGTGTGATGTAGCGGCAAAACGCAACTGGTTGTGTGTTCTGCGACTGCGCGTAGTGCCCTGAGCGCGGGTGTCATTTCCTGAGCACTGTTCTCATCGGCACCTGGAATGAGGTCAATGAACGCATCCATGATGACCAGACCCGCTTGAAAGTCCGTTATGAGCCGTTCCAAAAAATCGATGCGCTCAGGTTTTCCCAAATCCACGCCTGCAAAACTGATCCCATGAATGGGAACGTCCTCACCAGCGCCATGTCCGCGCAGCGACATCCCCAAGCGGTCGGCAAGCCGTCGATTGCCGGATTCCTCATCTACCAGTAAAACGGGACACTGTCTTGTTGCCCGGTCGAGCCACGGAATGCCCATCGCCACACACACCCCCAGATCAACTGTGGCAAAGGTCTTGCCGATGCCGTACTGCCCAACCAACATTGCTAAGCTCTGTGGTTGGAGCAGGTTGTCAACAATCCAGGGAATGGGTGGACGCGGTTGCAACGCATAGGCGGCATTGATGATTGAGTAATTTTGCTTATCGATGGGTGAGTGGTATGTGGGGCATGTCCCGTTGACACTACGCTCAAGATCGACCTCGGTTTGGATAGTCATCGGTGTGCCCCCTGATATTGCGCAAGAGCGTCTGCCATGCGAGTCGGTTGCTGAGTCGTTGAGCGGATAGGCTTACGCGCTGTCTTGGCAGCGCTGCGAAGTGTGCTGAGAACGTTGGTTTCATCTAAGCCCTTGCTGACAGCAATGGGGAACAGTTCCGCCTTTACCCCCGCGAAGGACAAGCCATAGTCATACAGTCGGCACGCCGTCCAGAACAGGTAGGTGTTTCGTTCCCCATTGACGGCTTGCTTATAGGCTGCGAGGAGCTTGGCAATCGGTCCCTGCGAAGGCGCATACTCATCCGGTGGCGTCTCCCGCATGTGAGGCTTTGCCGCTTGATGCAGTTCCTCAAACGAATACAGTTTGTCCAGATCAAATCGGACGAACTGGACAAGGCGCGGAGGGTCATACTTGGCATTGAGAGTGCCGGGCAAGCGCAGGATACGCGCCAAGTCTTTCGCGCCCTTATCCCCGCCCGTCATATTCACCCAGCCACGCTGCACAGCGATGAGGTCAGCAGTCGTCGGCCCATCGCACATCACCGGCTCTTGGATCAGCCAATAGCCGTGATACCCTCCGCCACTGGCTATGATGACTTGCGGTTGAGTGCTAAGCGCCTTGATGTGCTCGCGCACCTTTGACGGATCATTGTCGAAGTCCTTGGCGTCCCACTCACTGAAGAGGCAATTGATGCAGGCGACGGTCAGAATCTTCGCACGCTCAAACTCACCCCCTGGTTCGCGGGTAGGATGGACGCCAAAGTAAACATCAGTGTCGCCCAACTGGTTCTCAGCAATGGCGCCAGCAGGGAACCATTGCGAACGCTGATCGTTAGCACGCCAGTAGTAGGCGGCACCGCCACCGCGCCAAAGGTGTTGCAACAAGGGCAAAGGGCTGTTGGGTAATGTAGTCATCACGCCCCCTCCAAACGTCGTATAAAATGCCACACTTGTAGGGCGTTGTATGCGCGGCCTTTACTGTTACGGTACCCCAGTCGCGTAAGCTCTGCTGCAACTTGCTGGTACGAGTAGCCCACAAGTCGCAGCACTATTACGAACAACCACGCGTCTGGTTCGCGGGGGGAGATGTCCGCATCATACGGCATCATTGGTTCCGCCGAAGATGGAAGACTGGATTTATAATCGTCCATAGCGGTCAAACTCCTTTCGCATCCAATGGGAGAATTTGCTCCGCATCTGTTCCAAGTTCAGCCCCACCCACTCCCCTAAAGCCGGGTGAGGCACATCTATTCGTCCTGCGCGCCAGGTCGATCTCAATCGTCCAGGGGCGCGGGGAATGTTCCAACACAAAACGATAAATGTCGGCCAGGGCATCCAACACAGCAGCGTCATTGAGGGTTGATTGCGTCATGCGGAACCTCCGACTTTGGCTGAGGAACTTGAACAGTAGGTAACGTTGCGCTGTCCTGCAACATTTGTGCTACGACTTGCGCGATTGCATACCGCACGAAGTCGCTTGGGTGTAGGCCCATTGATCGGGCACATCGCAACAGGCGCGCATCGAGTTGGGGCGAAAGATTGGTCTTTCGCCCTACAGATCGAACGGGCTGATGAGCCATCGCAAATCTCCTAGGTGATGGCTCGCTTCTGGGGTAAACAGAAAGCGGGCACCACTGAACATCTCAGCGGTGCCCGCCAGGGGCTTTAAGCAGTGCCGTACTTTTAATGATCGGATGAACTGCCGCAAGAAAACGAATACAGGATATTAAGTTGTTCTCGCCTGCCGGGTTCTAGGGGTCAGGCTTCATGCCCGGAATTATAAACCCAAATGGGCCTTTTGGGTATCACCAATCCTTATCGACGTAGCAAAAACAACGGCCCTATTGCAACTCGTGGCTGTTCTTGCACCTGATGTACCTGGTCGGTTTTCGAAACCGGTTGAATGTGTTCGTGAACTGGCTGTGGAACTATCTTACCTACGATCGCAGCCCGCGGTTGATTCTGAATGGTCGTGGGAGCGAACCCTTGCGAAGGCTTTGGAACCTCGTATAAATAGGGAGCGGGAACCCACCGTCTGCCCAGCGTGAGCGAGAATAGCTGGTAGCAGAGGTTGGTCTGGCGGGGCCAATGCTGAGCAACCTTGCAGACACACTGCTTGCGAAGCATGCATGCCCTGGCGCGCTGGGCTCTTCTGACGCGCATCCTGCACCAAGCTGGCGCTGATTCGAGTCAGCAGCTCGAACGTATCCGCAGCGCCAGCGGGTGTGCTGATCTCGCACGAGGCTGTTGCTCTCAGCGATGACCAGGGCTTCCGGTCGCCCTGATGTCCAGGCACCTCTGGATACAGGAGGTGGAACTATGTTACCAGACCGCACACCGCAGCGGGTCTTGCTGGTGGGGGTGGATGTGCATCGCCAGTCCCACGTGGCGCGCTGCATGGATCAGGCCGGCCACGAGATCGGGCCGGCCCGCCGCGTGCGCAACAATCGTCCTGGGCTGGAAGCGTTCGCCCGACAGTTGGATGAGCTGGCAGGCCAAGGCGGGTATGAGCGGATCCAACTGGCCACCGAAGCCACCAATCGCTACTGGTGGGGGCTGTTCTACACGCTGAAGCAGACCTGTCAGACGCCGGTGCAACTGTATGCCATCAACCCGCGCCTGACCGCCAACTTCAAGAAGACGCTGGCCCTGGACGATCACACCGATGAAGGCGATGCCTGGGTGATTGCCGAGCGCTTACGGCTGGGGCGCGACTTACCTGCGCCGTTTGCCGCGGAGCGGCAGTATGGTCCCTTACGCCTGCTGACACGCCAACGCTTCCATCTGGCGCAGGCACTGGGGCATGAGAAAGCCTACGCCACGAATCTGATCTACCTGAAGTTCAGCCAGTACACGGCCAACGACCAGCGCCCGTTCCAGGAAACGTTTGGGGCCACCAGCCGGGCGGTGCTGCGCCGGTTTGGCGGTTGCGACGACCTTCTGGCGCTGCCGCTGGCGGAGTTGGCGGCCTGGCTGAACGAGCAGGGCCGGCAACGCTTTGCGGACCCGCAGGCCGTGGCGCAACGGTTGCAGGCCATGGCGCGGGATTCGTTCGGCTTGCCGGGGGAGTTCCAGGCGCCCCTGCAGACGTGTTTGGAGAGTTCGCTGAACCTGATCACCGCGCTCGAACAGCAGCGTCGCCAGGTCGATGTCGCTATCGCGGTGCGGCTGCAGGCCATCCCGAACACGCTCACGACCATTCCCGGCGTGGGGCCCGTGTTGGCGGCTGGCTTGCTGGCGGAGATCGGCGACATCCATCGCTTTGACGACGATGATGACAAAGTGGCCAAGCTGGCGGGGCTGAAGTGGCGGCGGCATCAGTCGGGCGAGTTCGAGGCCGAAGATACGCCCATCACGTTTCAGTGCAATCGCTACTTGCGTTACTACTTCTGCGCGGCGGCGAACCTCGTCCGGATCCACGAGCCGACCTACGCCGCGTACTATCGCAAGAAGTATGCCGAAGTCCCAAAACATCAACACAAACGCGCGATCGTGTTGACGGCGCGCAAGCTGGTACGACTGGTGACGCGACTGCTGGCGAGTCATCAGCCCTACCAGGCACCGGAGGTGCCAGCCTAACGCCTAACACGGCGTGACATCGGTGGGCTCCCCCCGCCGCCATAGCGCGCGACCGTGCCTGACAGGGCTTGACTAGGCCTGACCGTGTGTGTCGAGCACTGCCCAGGTGTGGATGAGTGTGCCTCGTGACGGCCTGATTTTCGGTTGTTGGGGGACTTGACAACATACCGAATCGCTTCGCAAGGGTCTTCGCAGAACCCTCTACAATCAGGACATGCAAATCCCCAGCTTCTATGAGCAGGTGTACGAGGTCGTCAGGCTCATCCCCAAGGGCAGAGTCATGAGTTACGGGGGAGTGGCGCGGCAATGTGGCCGTCCAGGGCGGGCGCGGGCGGTGGGATATGCCCTACACATGCTGCAGGCCGGCACGCGTGTGCCGTGGTGGCGCGTGATCAATTCATATGGCCGCATCTCCATCCCAGACCCCGAGGCGGCCGAGCTCCAGCGGCAGAAGCTCACCGAAGAAGGTGTGGTGCTGGATGAGCATCTGCGCACGGACATGCGCAAGTATGACGCGGAGATGGTGGTGTATGAGAAGCTGCGCCGTAGGAGAAGAGAGGGGGTGAGGGGGAGCTGAGGAGAGGGGGAGAAGAGGAGCACTGATTGCGCACTTTGTCTCCCTTTCTCCCTTGCTCCTCAGCTCCCCCTCTCTCATTGGTCGCTGAGGTAATCGCGCAGGCGGCGGCTGTGATGCGGGTGGCGTAGTTTGCGCAAGGCCTTGGCTTCAATCTGTCGCACACGCTCGCGCGTGACACCAAACATTTGTCCCACTTCTTCAAGGGTATGGGTCTTCCCGTCGCGGAAGCCAAAGCGCATTTCCAACACGTTGCGTTCGCGTTCGCTCAGGCTGTTGAGAACAGAGCGCACCTGCTCTTTGAGCATTTCGAGCGTGGCCGAATCCATCGGCGACATCTCTGATTGATCCTCGATGAAGTCGCCCAGCAAACTGTTCTGCTCGCTGCCAACAGGTGTCTCCAGTGAAATCGGCTCGGCAGACACACGCATGATCTCCTGCACCCACTTCACAGCCTGCTCCAGCTTTCGCTCCAGTGCGGGATCAATCGACTTGCCGTTTGCCTGCGCCTCCATAATGGCAGCCAGCTCACGCTCGTCGAGCAGGTTCATCTCCATGGCCAGATCTTCGGTGGTCGGCTCCTGACCCAACTCCTGGGTCATACGGCGCTGCACGCGCGAAAGCTTGTTGATCGTCTCAACCAGGTGCACGGGAATACGGATGGTGCGTGCTTGATCGGCGATCGAGCGGCTGATGGCCTGGCGAATCCACCAGGTGGCATACGTGCTGAACTTAAAGCCGCGCCAGGAGTAGAACTTTTCAGTCGCCCGCAACAAGCCCATGTTGCCTTCCTGGATCAGGTCGAGAAAGGAGATACCGCGTCCCAGGTAACGTTTGGCGATACTGACGACCAGGCGCAAGTTGGCTCGGATGAGCGACTGCCGTGCCTCCTCGGCGCGCCGGTGCACGTCGGCCAGTTGTTCATCGCACTGCTCGTGCGAGGGCAGCCAGGCACTTGCCTCGTCCCATTCAGGCAACTCGCCGATATGCTCGGCATGCTCGGCCAGTTGATCGACGAAGCCCGGCGGCAACAAGATCGCCGACAGGATGACCTCGAACAGCGGCTTGCTTATTCTCTCTACACTCGGGTCCTGGCCCCAACCCAACTCGCGCAAGTACTGCTGCATATAAGCCGGGGAGACGTCGGTATAGCGAAAGGGCATCTGCCGCGCTTCGGACAGAATCTCTTCCAACCGTGGTGGTGTCACACCGCGCTGGGCACACTGCTCTCGCACCACCTGCCAGGATTCGAACAGGTGAGCATAGATGACCTGCCACAGGCCGATGCCGCTTTCTTCCGCGATCGTGCGCAACTTCGGCAGCAATTGGTCGGCGCTGAAGGTGGCACAGGTGCGCAGCTCCTGGTCGGCTGTCAACAATGGCGTCGTGCTGATCTCGCGCAGGTACATGCGGACAGGGTCGTCGCCATCGGTCTGTTCCAACTCGGTCAGGCGGCGCGTGTCCAGGTCGGACAAGTCCTCTAGTGTTTCTTCATCTTCATCGCCTTCGGCAAGCGCGTAGGCCGCGGCCAGTTCGGCCTCGTCCTCTTCCGGTGCCGAGGGCGTAGATAACTCTCGATTTGTCAAATCCGTATCGCTATCAAAAATTTTCTGTACCAACGAGTCGGGGACGCCCACAGTGGCGATATCCGATGCCATTTCAACAGGGTTGTCATTAACAGCCTCTCCGCTGCCGGCGCCCGTTACATCCGCTGGCTCGTCAAAATCCTTCTCCCCAGGCACGGCATCCTGGGCCCAACGCGTGTGGCGGCTACGCAAAGGAATCGCGTTGCTCTCAGCGGCCTTTCTGGTTGCTTTGGCTGAATTAGACTCTGTGGTCACCTTGGTAACGTCTCCGGTCACTCAGCAGGCCACACCTCAAAGCAGTCTGGATCTTGAAGCGTTTTCGGCGCGCACTTACCAAACACTTCAATTGATCGCCACCATACTGCGCAGGCGTAGTGCCTTCTGTACTCGCAGGAGTTGTTTATTCACTTCCTGAAGTTTGAGATTATACTGTGAAGCCAATGGTTGATCGGACCTCGCTTGGGCATCATCCGTCATCAAGGCCAGCGCAGAGCAATCACGCCGCAAATTTTCCTCCCGCAGCCGCAGCGCCGTGCGCACTGTTTCTTCGCGCAAGTAAGTCTCGTCATCACTTGTGATCTGTTCGTCGGCAATCAGCTCCAACCAATCGTCGTCGGCTTCGGGCAAGGGCTGGCCAGTCGCCGCACGGTTCAACTGCACAAAGCCCGCTCGCAATGCCGGGTTCAGAATGTCATCCTGGTTGAGCATCTCCAGGTTGGCGCGCGTGAGTGCGACGTTGGCATCCATGAGCAGTTGAGGGTTGCGCGCCAGCACAGCGATGAGATGCGTCTGCAGATCCGGGCGATTTTGGCGATTTTGGACTGAAAGTCCTGTAAGGATTTGGGATTTGGGATTTGGGATTGGCGGATTGGGCGATTGAGGCCGCCCGGCGGAATCGACGCCCGGCTCGGGGGGAGCCATCTCCTGGTCGCTGCGCGTGGCCGCTTCACGCGGCCGCTGGCTTCTGGGTTCCGTGCGGGGTGCAGCCGCCATCGCCTGCGCGATGGCGCGCGGGTTGAGGTGCAACTTGCGCCCAAGCTGCTGAACGTAATAGTCGCGCCGCACCGGGTCCGACAGGTCACGCACGATCGGGGTGACCGCCTTCACGGCCTCAGACTTGCCATGTGGATCGTCCAGGTCAAAGTCGCGCAACACGGTATCAATGACGTGGTCAACCACCGGGCGCGCCTGCGTAATGATGTCGCGCCAGCGATCAGGCGATTGCAGCACGATCTCATCGGGGTCGAGGCCGTCTGGCATGAGCGCCACGCGAATATCGGCATTCAGCTTCGATTCATGTTGAATGACACCGCGCGGGTTGAACGTGGGCGTGTCATCGCGGTCCAATGTCTCGCGCGCTACGTCCACACCGCGCAACACGGCGCGGTTACCGGCTGCATCGGGGTCGAGCGCCAGGACGATACGCGCGCTCAACCGCTTTAGCGTTTTGAACTGGCTCTCGGTCAGCGACGTGCCCATGCCCGCAACGACGTTGGTGAAGCCAGCCTGGTGTGTGCCGATCACATCCATATAGCCCTCGACCAGCACGGACGTCTGCTCCGTACGGATGGTGGCGCGGGCGCGGTCCAGTCCAAACAGCAAACGACCTTTGTCGAAGACCGCCGTTTGCGGCGAGTTCATATACTTGGGTTCACTGCCATCCAGCGAACGCGATCCGAAACCCACGACGCGCCCCTTTTCGTCACGGATGGGAATGATCAGACGGCCACGGAAGCGGTCATAGCGCCGGCCTTCCTCATTCTCAATCAGCAGCCCGGCGTCGATCAACTCCTGCGGCGTGAAACCGTGCGAGGTGAGAAAGTTGGAGAGGGCATGGTAGTCCATCAGGCTGTAGCCCAATTGCCAGGTGCGCAGCGTCTCCTCGGTCAGATGGCGTTTGTCCTTGACATAGGCGCGGCAGTTTGCAGCCTGCGGCGCACTGAGCAGCAATTGATGAAAATACCCGGCCGCCTGCGCCAAGGCGTTATGCAGGCGGTCATCGTGCTCTTCGTCGCGCTTTTGAGTTTCAGACTGTTGAGCCAGTTCGACACCCGCGCGATGGGCCAGTTCACGCAATGCCTCGACGAACGTCATACCTTCTTTCTTCATCATGAACGAGAACACATCGCCCTGCTCGCCGCTGGAGAAGTCTTTGAACGTCTGCGTCTCGGGAAAGACAAAGAATGAAGGGGTGCGTTCACTTTGAAAGGGCGACAGGCCCTTGTAGTTGCGCCCACTGCGCGTGAGCTTTACGTACTGGCCGATCAACTCGACGATATCGATCCGGCTGCGCACCTCATCCACCACTGACATGAGTGCATTGTAACTGGTTGCTCACACGGTATAATCTGCGCATGATCTTAAACGTCTTTCTCGGCATTGCACAAATCATCCTGGCCGTCGCGCTCATCGCCGCGGTGCTCATCCAGAGCAAAGGCGAGGAGCTCGGCGGCGTATTCGGCGGTGCGCAGAGCGTTTACCAGACCCGGCGCGGCGTCGACAAGTTGCTATTCACCATCACCGTCTTTCTGGCCATCGCATTCTTCATCCTGGCCATTGTCAACGTGATTTTGTCAGCACCACGATAATTCGATTTTGGATTTTGGATTTGAGATTTTCGATTTCAGACTTTCGACTCCAGACTCTCGATTTCAGTTTTTTCATTTCTGGCTGGATCACATAAGACGCGATCCATTCTGAATTCACAAGTCCAAAGTCAAAGCCGAAGTCAAAAGTCAAAATCCAAAATCCAAAATCCAAAATCCAAAATCGTCAGATGCGTTCGTTTCGATTGCCGCTGCTCCTGATCGTCATCGGAGTAGCCATCATCGGCTTCATCGTCTATCAACTCGTTCCTCGCAGCACCGTGACTGTGCCGGATACGGGCGGCACATACGTCGAAGGGGTTGCCGGCGCGCCGCAGTACATCAACCCGCTGTTGTGCCAGTTGCACGACGAGGACCGGGACCTGTGCAGCCTGACCTTCGTCGGGTTGACCCGATTCCTTGAAAACGGCGAGGTTGTCCCCGCCGTGGCCGAAACCTGGAATATCTCCGACGACGGCATCACCTACACCTTTAAACTGCGCCAGGACGTCAAATGGGAAGACGGCACGCCCGTGACGGTTGAGGACGTGCTGTTCACCACACGCCTGCTACAGGACCCCAATTACCCCGGGCGGCCCGATATTGGGGCACTGTGGCAAACGATCAAGGTGAGCAAGGTGGATACCGCCACCGTGCAATTCCAACTAGGCCAGCCACTCGCGCCGTTCCTGGACTTTACGACGATCGGGCTATTGCCCCAGCACGTCCTTTCCGGCACAACCGCCGCAGACTTGAACAAGCTGCCCTTTAACCTCCAGCCCATCGGCAATGGGCCGTGGCGCGTCGTGGAGGTGAACACCTCCGGCAACCGCGTCTCGTCCATCGCGCTGGAGCCGTCGCCCAACTATTACGGAACCAAGCCAAATCTCTCACGGGTGATCTTCCGCTACTATCCGAACGTACAGGCTGTGTTTGAGGCCTACCGCAGCGGCGACATCGACGGCTTTGGCAACCTATCGCCGGCCGAAGCCAAACGCGCCGAGGAACGCGACGACTTGACGATTTACACCGCCACCAAGTCCCGCTATGCATCCTTGTTCTTCAACTTGCGCCGCGACAGCGGGGCCATCGCGCTATCCGACAAAGCGGTTCGGCAAGCGTTGATGTTCGCGTTGGACCGCGAGCAGATCGTGCGCGAAGTACTGGGGGGTGACGCCATCCTGGCCGACACACCGTTCATCCCCGGGACGTGGGCGTACGACGCTAACGTGAAGCACTACCCTTACGATCCCGAACGCGCCGTGCAACTGCTGCGGACCGCGGGCTATGAACTTGCCACGGTTGCCCCGTCGAACATTTCGGTGTGGCAGAAGAACGGCGAGCCGATTGCATTCACGTTGCTCACGCAGGATGATTCCACACGCAGAGCCGTCGCAGAGATGGTGGCAAAGCAGTGGCGGGATCTGGGCGTTCAGGTGAGCGTGCAACCCGTGCGCAACCTGGTGCGTGACTTCCTTGCTTCACGACAGTTCCAGGTGGCGCTGGTGGAAAATTTGATCGATGGCGACCCGGACCCTTATCCGATCTGGCATCAGAGCCAGATTGTCCTGCCGGGCCAGAACTATACCGGCTTCGACAACAAAGAAGCCAGCGATTGGCTCGAAGCAGCGCGCACGACGTCCGACCGCGCCAGGCGCATCGAGCTGTACCGCCAGTTCCAGGAAACATTCGCCGAGGAGTTGCCAGCGCTGCCGTTGTATTATCCGACATACAAATACGCCATTGCAGCACGCGTGAAGCGCGTGCAGGTTCCGCCGCTGATGTACCCGAGCGACCGGCTGCGCACCATCGGCGATTGGTATATCAACGTCAAGCGGGTGCTCGCCAGTGAGGCAACGGCTGAACCCAAGTAGGGACATGAAAAACGAACAGGCGCCGCAAGCCCCCCTCCCTTCGGATCTATACGATGAGACCTATTTCCTCACTGCTTGCGAGGGGTACGAGGAGTTTACGCGCTCAGAAGGCGAACACCTGTCGCGCCGGCTGCGCGAGGCATTCGCGTTCGCCGAGGTGTCACCAGGCATGTGTGTGCTCGATCTAGGCTGCGGGCGTGGCGAGATCGTGCGGCATGTGGCGCGCCTGGGCGCTGATTCCTATGGGCTGGATTACGCCGAAGCTGCCGTCCGGCTCTCGCAGCACGTCATGCGCGACGAACCGGGCAAGCACGGCATCATGCGCGGCGACGCCAAGCTGTTGCCCTTCCCTGCAGACACGTTCGACCGGGTGCTCATGTTCGACGTCGTCGAGCACTTGCACCCATGGGAGCTCAGCACATGCCTGGCCGAAGTGAAGCGCGTGCTAAAGCCACAAGGCCAGATCATCATCCACACGGCGCCAAATCGCTGGTACGATGCTTATGCTTACCCAATGGTGCGCCAGGTGCGCCGGCTGATGGGGCAAGGGGCCAGATATCCCGCCAACCCACGCGCGCTTAATGTCGCGATCAATACCGAAGTCCACGTGAACGAGCAGGATATCCTGCGCCTGCGCGGCGTCTTGCGCAAAGCCGGCTTCAGGAACGTGAAAGTCTGGCTGGACACCCCCCCACAACACCGCAACGAGGGAACGCTGTTGTCGGCATTGCGCTACATCGCCTTTAACTGGATCCCGTTCGCCTGGTTCTTCGAACGCGAGGTGTTCGGCGTTGGCACAAAGTGACTATCGCGCGAAGTCTTATTGGCTGGAGCAAGCCAGCGCCGATTACATTGAGAGTCCGTCGCTCGAAGGCATGGTGCGCGCGGATGTGCTCGTCATCGGCGGTGGTTTCACAGGCATCTCCACAGCCTACCACCTGAAGAAGGCACAACCGGGTTTGCGCATCGTGCTGCTGGAAGCGGACGTGGTCGGGTTCGGCGCCAGCGGGCGCAATGCCGGCATCGCCACGACGGCATTCGGCCTGACGTTCAACTTCGTCGCATTGCGCTTCGGCACACGCATGATCGTGGAGGCACACCGCTACACGTCGCGCGCCGTGAGTTACGTGGGCGAACTGGTGCAGGCGCACGGCCTGGACTGCGACTATGAATATCCCGGCCTGTTGCGCGTGGCGGCGACCCCGGCGCACGCACGGCGCATCCAGCAAGACATCGCGCTGGCGCACTCACTCGGCATTTGTGGGATCGAGTGGATGGATGCAAACAGCGTACGCTCATTGATCAACTCACCCACCTACCTGGGCGCGTGGTATGAGCCGCACGGCGCGCTCATCGACCCGGTCAGGCTCGTGCGCGGATTGAAGCAGATTGCCCTGGATGTGGGTGTGGAAATCTACGAACGCAGCCCGGTCACCAACCTGGAGTTTACGCGGCCGATCCGTGCGCAGACACCACACGGCGCGGTCGAAGCCGACAAATTGGTACTGGCGACCAACGCGTTCTCTGCGCAGTTCCCCCGGCTGCGCATCAGGCAGTATCCCATCCACTCCTATATCATGCTGACCGAACCACTCAACGCGATACAGATGGACAGCCTGGGGTGGCGCGGCCGGCAGGGAGTCGAGGATGCGCGCAACCTGCCACACTACTATCGCCTCACACCCGACAACCGGCTGTTGGTCGGCGGCGGTGACTGGCAGTACTTTTACGGCAACAAGACCGGGGTCGAACTGCACGTGCCCACCTACGAGCGCCTGGAACGTTTCACCGCGACGACCTTCCCCAGCCTGCGCGGGCTGCGGATCACGCATCGTTGGGGCGGCGCACTGTCGGCTACACTCGACATGGCTCCAGCCATCGGTCATATCGGCGCAGATCGACGTGTGGTATACAGCGTCGGGTGCATGGGGCATGGCGTGGCACTATCCATCCTGAACGGCCAGACGATCTGCGACATGATCACCGAGCGACGCACAGAATTGACGGATGCATTCTTCGTGAACCGGGTGATCGTCCCCGTCCCACCAGAGCCGCTGCGCGCATCGCTGGCCAATGGTATTCTTGGAGTCATGCGCACCCAGGATGCGTTCGACGAGCGCAACGGACTTGGGGCGGTAATGAGAGAATAAAGATTACAGATTAACGTTACACGATCAACGTATAACGTTCAGGTGGATTTCAGCATGACAAAGAAAACACGACGACAACGCCGGGTCAATTTGCCCCCAGAGGCATTTAACGCGCCCAACGCGATGCCAGCGCCGCGCCCAAGCACCGAGATGGCAGGCAGCACCTCTACGAGCAACGGTCGCGTCCCAGTTCAGATCAACTGGCAGGAAGAGTACGGAGACGTGCTGGGCGACCTCAAGCGCACCGGCATCATCGCAGCCGCCATGATGGTCGTCATGATCGCGCTGTCGTTCATCATCCGCTGAACGAACCCAGCGAGCATCGCCACACCGAGAAGCCTGCCATCTCTCAGATGGCAGACTTCTTGCTAAGCTGCACAGGACCTGGCAAACGGCAAACCTTTCGCTGGTGGCCTGAGCAGTTACGTATCTCTTTGAAGCAATGTAGTGGACGAGCTACGCGACGAATACTCCTAGCGCCTCCTAACCTCCCAGTAGCAGGCGTCACACAGATGGGTCCTCTTCTGAAGTATCATCTCCCCCACAGTTAAGAAACACCCTCTCAGACGGATGAAACCATGAGTTCAGTCTTACCCGATGACGTGTTAGCATCTGCACTTGCCGACTGGCAGCTTGGCCGACCGCTGACGGTCACCCGGATCAAACCGCTGAGGGGCGGCACCACCAGTGACACGTGGTACGTCGATACGGTGCGGCAGCGGTACGTCGCCAAGTACGCTTACTGGCCGAAGGACACGTTCGAAACGGGGCTGCGGGCGGCCGAGATCGTCGAGTGGCACGGGATCGTGAGCGGGGCGCCAGTCCGCACGCCGGGCGGGACCCTGACCGTCCTGGTGCAGGGACCATTAGGCCAGCCCCATCCGTTGGCGCTGTTGCGCTATGTTCCGGGTGAGTTGCTCGACCTCACGGAGCCCGACGCACCTGCCCTCGTCGGTTCCCTCCTGGGACAGGTCCACAGCATCCTGTTGCGCGAGCGCTACGTCCCGGCGACGCCTGAAGGGCCGTTCGCCTATGTGATGGAAGACTCGGAGGCGTTGGATGGCCAACCCGGTTTGAGAGCGCTTATTGGCGAAGCAATTACGGCGGTGCGCACAATTGAGGCCACCCACCCAATGACCTGTGGCGTGATATCCGGCGATGGCCTGGAGATTATGCGAGAGCGCGCGACCGGGCTCGTGGGCATCGTCGATTGGGGGGTCCGGTACTGGGGGCCGCTGATCGCGGACGTCGCGTCTTCTGCGCTGCAACTCCGCGACGTCGGACAGGCAACGGATGCGTTCCTGCGTGCCTACCTCACCAGAGCACCCCTGGCATCACACGAACTGAACGGGCTATGGGCCTACATGGCTCTGAGGAGAGCAATGGGAGCCAAATTCTATGCGACGTGCCTCGTGGAAAATGTGACGCGGGGCCTGGGCAATAACGAGAACATCATGCGCCGCCTGGCGGCCAGCCGAAATGATCTCGAACAATTACTAATGCAGGGAACTAATACCGGAATCCATTAGCGAGTACACCACCATCACACCGCCGCTATACCTTGAGCGATTGCACGAACCCGAATCCTGACCCGCCCGACTTCACCTACGAGTGATGATGCAGTCGCACCACGTGACGACTGAAGGCGATGCACTGTACTACGAAGTGCGCGGCCAGTAGTAATGATGTTCGTTTGAATGCTCAGAAAGCGTTGATCAGCCACTGCCTCTTTTAAGTAAGCAGACCACTTCTCAGCCTCTTCTTTGCTCACAAACCCATGCTCTTGAGCAACCCATATCTCATCAATATACGGGGATGTTAACGAGCGTTGCTCGTAATCAGTAAACACGATTGGCCACACCTCAATTCCGACATCGATGAGGCTGAATTGCTTGAGAAGGATTTCGGATTCGGCCATATTAGTGTCCCAATCGCTACTCAATACAAGAACGGCATTGACCCAGGCGGCCCCGGCGGTAATTCCTGTGGCGTGTAGCGGTGCGGGTAGTGGATCACGTTCGGCTCGGGCCGCTCCAGGTACGCGCGCATGACACGCGCGCCTTCCGCGATCATGGCATCTGTCTTTGAGAAGTCGCCCAACCCCACGTCCTGGAAAGCGTAAATCGGGATGTGGTGCAGCGTGATGTTGGACGTCACACAGGTGTGCAGCGCCAGCTCCAGCTCACGTAGCGCCTCGTTGTATAGCACTGGGGAGATCGTCCGGCCCAGGATGGCGAAGACACCGCCGGCGCGCGGAGCGGCCTGTCGCGCCAGGTCGAGGTTGTAGGCCAGGTCGATGGCCCAGATCTCCGTCGCACCGCGCGCGACTGCCAGGCACACAGGCAAATTGGATACGGTGCCGCCGTCGACAAACAGTTCGCCCTGGTACAACGTCGGCGGAAAGAAGCTCGGTACCGCCGAACTGGTGACCACAGCATCGGCAACCGAGGCCGTGGGATCATCGCCGTACACGTATAAGGTGTGCGTATGCAGGTGGGCGATCGTGACGTACAGCGGGATGGGCAGATCGCCGAAGCACTGTTTGTCGGGCGGGAACGCGGCACGCACGAACTGAGCGATCCGCTGGTTATCGCTCAGATAAGCGCCGCCGCGCGCGATCTGAAGCAGCGTGCGCCACGGGCTGGTGTGAATGATCTTGCGCCGGCCTGCCTCAAGCCACAACTCGGCCATGCGTTGCGCCTGCTCCGGGCACGGGTTCACGGCCAGAAATGCGCCATTGAGCGCGCCAGCCGAGGAGCCGGCAATCATCTCCGGTACGATGCCGCTTTCGAGCAGAACCTGGAGCGCACCGACCTCCAGCGGCCCGCGGTTGCCACCCCCGGAAAGGATAAAGGTTCGCATGATGAAGGGCGGGCCTTTTGCCCGCCCCACATATGTTACTGCTGTTTTGGTTCAGATCGATGAGGATCGTTGATCACCTGAGGTTCTGAGTGCTGCTCATCCTCATCGACCAACCTGGGTTCATAACCGCCGGAGCCGTTACTGATCACCTCCGGCTCCGGGCGACGTGCGCCATTGTGCGATCCATTATGTGCAGCGCTACCGTTACCATTGCCGTTGATGACGATCACCTCTTCACTCGCTTCACGTTCTTCATCGCCAGAGGTTTCGCTGGGGCTTGGCGTAACCCCATTCACGGTCGCGTTGCCTTGCGACGGCTCACCAAGCGCTTGCCGGACGTCGCTGGAATAGCCGCCGCGCACCTCCGCCAACGCCTGAGCGCGAATGGCAGCCAGTGTCCTGGGAACGATGCTGCCTTGCAGCGCCTCCGGCGTCTGATTGGCCTCGATGATTTCCACAACCTCTTTACCACTGAGAGTGTTCTTAACCAGCAATTCCTCGGCCAGCGCCGTCACTTCCTTCCAGTGTTGCCGCAACAGCTTCTCGGTCGCCTCTTCCATGGTGAGCCAGTACTTCTCAAGTGTTTTCTCCTTGTTGCCCAGGTACTGGTCATAGCTGGCTCCCATCGGGCCACTCGGCCCACCAGCCAACGGTGGACCAAAGAAGCCGGACTCGACCAGGCGCCACATCAGCATACGCACCATGGGGTAGTCGCCGCCGACGCTGTCGTACATCTCGCCTGTCAGAACCCTTTCCGAAGCGCGGCCTGCCATCGCTACGAGGATCTCGTAGGCGTAGTGCATGATTGGACGCACATGCTGCTCCACCGTGTCCACCGGGGCCATGTGACCCTGGCTGCCGCTGGAAAGTTTGACAATGGTCACGCGTACGATCTTCTGATCGGGCATGATGTAATACTGGGCAATCGCGTGCCCGGCTTCGTGATAGGCCAGCACGCGCCGCTGCGCCTCTTCCATCTCCTCCACGGGCGTTTCCATGCCGGCCTGCTGCTCCAGGAAAGCCTTGTCGATATCCTTCTGCGACACCCGCTTGCGCCCGTCGAAGAAAGCCAGGCGCACGGCGTCCTTGGTAATGGCCGCGGATATATCCGCCGGTGTCAGGCCGTTGGTATCTGCAACAATGGATTCGACATCGACGCTCTCGTCGTGCTTGATCCTGCCCAGGTAGCCCTCGATGATCAGGCGCCGGCTGGCGCGATCAGGTGGGTCGACCGCAATCTTGGTGTCGAGGCGGCCCGAGCGCGTGAGCGCCGGGTCGAGCACGTCGGGGCGGTTCGTGCTGCCCATCCACATGACGTGCCAGTTGCGCTTGGGGTCATACTTCTTGCCGAAGATTTTATAGATCCGGCGCATCAGCTTTTCCGAGCGCGTCAGGTTGTTCATGCCGTCCATCTGGCCGAGCAGCGTACTGAGCGCGAACATACCAAGCCCCATCCCCATGCCCGTCCCAGTGGCCATGCCACCACTGCCACGCACGCCGCCGCGGTTCATGCCGACGGCGTCGATCTCGTCAATGTACGCCACACACGCGCCATACTTCCTGGCGAGTTGGCGCGCCATGCGGCTAAAGCGCAGGACTTTGAGGATATCCATGCCCCAGAACATGCCCTGGAAGCTGGTGCCCTGCGCAGCGATGAACGCCATGCCGGATTCGCCGGCGATGGCCTTGGCCAGCATGGTCTTGCCGGTGCCGGGCGGGCCGTACAACAACAAACCGCTGATGTACTTGCCGCCCATCTTCTCAAAGTCCTTGCGGTCACGCAGCAACGACATCCATTGCTTGACCAGCCTGACCAGTTGCGGTTGACCCCAGTAATCGTCAAACGTTACGGTAGTGTCGTCGCCGGGGCGAATCACCTCCACCTGGGGGCGTGAAAGGAACCAGAACAACAGGCCGAACTGCACCACGATGCCGAACATCGCGGTGATGACGAACATCAGGATCTGTAGAATTCCCCCCACGATGCCAAGCGCGATGTTGAGAGAGACGTCGTCAATCGTGGCCAGCGTTATCACAGTCCAAAGCAGCGTGACGACGACGGTAATGGTCACGACGGTCTTGATCGTCCGCTTTACCCGATTCGGCCATCGGTTGTAAGGGATATCAATCTTCTTTTTCTTAGGCTTTGACTTGGGATCAGGGAGACGCAGCGGGCCGGGAATACTCGCCATAACCTAAACCACTCCTTCAAAGATCAGACAACGGCATGCACCAACTTCATTGAGTGTACCAGGCAACACGATACAAATACAAAAAGAGGCGTCTGTCGCCTATGAAACTAACGACATGAAACGCCTCTATGGTTGCTGCGCGAACGCCGCGCATTTAATGCTAATGCGCTGCTTATCATCGCTCTATTCTAACAGGCTTGCTTAAGCGTCAACGGCAAAAAGATTAGAGAATTGTGAGAGGTGGTCGCTGGTGGCTGGTCGCTGGTCGCTGGCTGGGCAAAACGGATAAAATAAGCCCGCGTTAATGCGCAGTCATTAAACCAATTACCAGCAACTAACAACTAGCGACCAAATCATGACAACAACCAAAAAACGCCTGCTGACCGGCGACCGGCCCACGGGCAAACTTCACCTGGGCCACTATGTGGGCAGCATCGAGAACCGGGTCAAGCTGCAAGACGAGTATGACTGCTATTTCATCATCGCCGACCTGCACACGCTGACAACCAAGCCAGACAAGGCCAGCATCGCCGAAGTGCATGGCAACATCCGCGACATGGTCCTGGACTACCTGGCCTGTGGCATCGACCCCAACCGCAGCACCATCTTCGTTCAATCCCGCGTACCGGCAACTTTCGAGCTGAACCTGTACTTCGAAATGCTGGTCACCCTCCCCCGGCTGATCCGTCTGCCCACCATCAAGGACATGGCGCGCGCCGCCTCCCTGGACGACGAGACACTGCCCTTCGGCCTGGTAGGCTACCCGGTGCTGCAAGCGGTGGATATCCTGCTGCCGCGGGCGGTGCTGGTGCCGGTTGGGCGAGACAACGAGGCGCACGTGGAAATCGCGCGCGAAATCGCACGGCGGTTCAATTACACTTATGGAGCAGAGGTCTTCCCGGAACCGGACGCGATGGTGCCCAGCGACAAGCTGCTGCCCGGCACCGACGGCCAGTCTAAGATGAGCAAGTCCCTGGGCAATGCCATCCTGCTCAGCGATGACCCGAAGACGGTGGAGCAGAAAGTGCGCGGCATGTATACCGACCCCGCTCGCATCCGCGCCGATATCCCCGGCACGGTGGAAGGCAACCCGGTGTTTGTTTACCACGACAACTTCAACGACAATGTGGACGAAGTCAACGATCTGAAAGAACGTTACCGCACCGGCAAAGTGGGCGACGTGGAGGTCAAGCGCAAGTTGGCCGCCGCAATCAACCGCTTCCTCTCGCCCATGCGCGAACGGCGCGTCCAGTACGAAGGCAATACGAAGCTGATCGATGAAATCATCGGCGACGGCACCACCCGCATGAACGCCGTCGCGAACGAGACGATGCGCATGGTCCGCGACGCGATGGGCCTCTTTGCGTAAGAAGGGGAGAGGGGGAGGCAGGGAGAGAGGGAGAATAGTGACCCGGCTCTCGTGCTCCTCTTCTCCCCCTCTCCCTAGCTCCCACGCTCCCCCTCTCAGAACCGCCCGTCGGCGTGCGCCACCCGGCTGGCCAGGATGTGGGCCGCGCGGGTCGGCGCATCGGCTTCGCGGCCCATCTGCTCGTCCTCATACGCGGGGTTGCGCTTGTGCACGTAGTCATCGATATCACTCTTCAACTGCTTCAGCATGGTGTGCTCGACTTCGATGATTTTGTCCAACTTCCCCGGCATTCCGAGCGCCATGTGGAAGTGCGGCAGACACAGGCCGGCGGAGTTCTCAAGCGCGCGGCGCATGTCCGGGTCTTCGATGAACTGGATGAGGGTGCCGAGCACGACCGTTTCCTGATCGCGCTCGTACAGACACAGCGGGCAACTGCGCCGCGGCAAGAGGGCATCGCGGATGGCTTGCGCAAATGCGTTGGTCCGGCTGAACAGATTCGACTTCTTAAAGAGATCGGGTTTGTCAATCACGTCGCCGATCTCGCGCAGGACATTGTGCATGATATCCTGCTCCAGCGTGGCGAGGCTGAGCAAGCGACCATAGCCGCTCATAAACAGGCTGGTGTGAACCGAGCAGAACCCGCGCGATGCACGGATTTCGTCACGACGCGCAAGATTGTTGATGTTCTCGTAAATGAAGATGTCGATGTGTTGCCGGACGGCATCATTCACGAGCCGGCACACTGCACAGCCGGGCTGCCGCAACGCTTCAAGCAGATCGAAGTAAGTGCGGCTGTAGGAGTCACTCAGCTTCTTGGGCATCATTTTTCAAAACCGCAGACGCGAAGTGTACAGAGAAAGTTTCAGTGCTACGCGGGCCCCTGATTTGACGGTCACAGACAGTGACAGACAGTCACATGCGCTTACTGGCAGTCACAGCCAACCGAGCAGCTTCAGGAGGCCTGAGACGACGATCGAGCACAGAATGATGGCGCCAAGCACCACCATGGGGTTCATGTTCCTGCGGCGCACCAACCACCATAGCGCCAGCGTGATCGCCAACGGCACCATGTTCGGCATAATACTATCGAGCAAGGCCGCCTGCAACGAGATGCGCGCGGCGTCGATCTGAATCACGGCGGTGTCTGGCAAGCGCAGTGGCACCAGGGGAAGCACCAGCGCACCCAGCACGAACGTGCCGAGCCGCACCGCACCGAATAGCCCTGCCCTTAACCAATCGTTCGCGCGCGCCCAGGCTTCGAGCCGCCGTAAACTGCTATACCCCAGGTGAAAACTGGCATAGGCAATACCAAGCACAACCACAGCCTCGAATACCACAAACAGGAACGGCCCGAGCAGTGATTGCTGCCGCGCCAGCGCCGCGCCTGTGGCGACGCCAAACGCCGTGATCGCGCCCAACACCAGGGCATCACCCATCACGCCGATACTCGCCATCAGCCCGGTTTTGGCGCCGATGAACTCTCCGTCGCCGATGGTATCGCCACCTACACGACGCTCCTCCATGGCAGCAGCCGCACCCACCATGAGCGCACCTGCAGAGAACTCCGTCGTGAACAGCGTGAGGTGCCGGCGCAAACACGCCGCGCGCTCCCCCAGGTCTGTGTACAGCCGCATCGCAATTGGCACCATTGCCGTTGCGAAACCCATGTTCTGCAAGCGCTCAAAGTTGTAGCCAGCGTCGTGGAAAAACACCCATAACAGCAATGAACTGCGCAAATCGTTGCGGGTGAGTCGTGGGGCATCCGGGTTGATAGCCAGATCCTGGTCGGAGGGCAGCGTATCCGAGATCAGAGTGTCCTTGGTGGATTCCATACGCTTGCGCGCCAGAAACGCGTGGATCGTGGCCACACTTGCGCCAAACAGCGTCACCGGGACCAGGCCGAACACCTGCGCAGCCAGCCACCCCAGAACGAAGTACGCAACACTGCTCCCCTTCATGAGCACCCGCAGGCTGAGCGCAATGCCGAGCGCCGCCAACAGGTATTGGCTGAGGTTTAGCGCGCTCTGCACCCAGGGAGGGATGGTGGCGGTGATATCCAACAGCGTCTTGCTGTCAAATCGCAGCAGAAAGAAGGACGGAAAGAATGATATCAGGAACAGCCATACTTGTGTCGGCCCGACATTAATGAAGGCGACAATCGTCGCGTCGCCACGATCGGCGAAGTAGTCGGCCCAGTGCGCCAGGACGCTGTTCACAACCCCGCGCATGAAATTGATGACGATGCCGAACACTGCCAGCGCCGCGAAGATGGTGGCGGCATTGACGCTGTCTGCCTTCACCCCAGCCAACAACATGACGCTCACGCCGACGTAACCAATCAGCGCCACATCGGGGCCGAACCGGATGCGCAGGTTGCTCAGCGCCAGCGTCGCCAGGTTGATCGTGCCACCGAGTGCCGCGCCGGCGAGTGGGTCGCCCAGCAGTAAACCCACGACGGTGCCCGCCACCAACGGCTGAGAGAGGATGTAACCACCAAGCCCGGCATTGAATGCAGACCGCGCGAACGTGTAGAAGAGGGCGATGAACGCTGCCTGGAAGACACTCATGAGCTGCGCCTGCGGGTGCCCTGACTCTTGGTGCCGGTGCTCTTCTTCGCGCCGGTCTTGGACGCCTTTACAGGCTTCGACTTTGCGGTGGCACTGGGCTCTGCCGGCGTTTCTGCCCGTTCACCCTCCGTAGCAGCCTTGCGCGTAGTGCGCCTGGTTGCACGCACTGGCTCGGCCTGGTTTGCACGCCCCGACGCACGCCCAGACGCTTTCCTGCGTTTCGCGGCTGGTATGGAGGCAGCACGATCCGCCGAAATACGGTTGTACATGGCAACCACGTTGGCGAGGTGCAATTGTGTCACCATGCCGTTTAGCAACACGCGTTGCAGGCCGCACTGCTCGATCGGGATCTTGCGCGCATCCTCCAGGCTGCCGCCGCTTTCCACCACCTTGCGCACTTTGTTGCTCAGATGCTCCAGGTAATTCAAGCTGCGGCGGATGTTGTCTTTGATTTCACCACGCAGGATGATCTCGCCGTGGCCCTGGACGATGCTCTCCAGTGCCATGGCTGCGAGCGCCTCAGTGGACGCACGGAGTTGATCGATATCCCCCTCTCCCACTGTGGGGATCGCCATGATCGTATCGCCCGCGAACAGGATCTTCTCCTCCTGGAGGATGACAGAGACCGCGTCCGGCGTATGACCGGGAGTGGGGAAAATGTCGAGCGTCTTGCCGGGTAAACGCAGTGTAAATGTACCGCTGTCGAAGGTGAGCGTGGGAATGCGCAGCCGCACCAGGTCCAACTCGTGGTTTAGTGCCTTCGCCTGTTCAAGTGCCTTGAATCCACGCCCAATGAGGATATCACGGCATAGGGTATGCGAAATGATTTCCGCCTTGGGAAACAGAAACGCGCCATAGGTGTGGTCGGCCTGATGTTGGGTGTATATGACATAGCGCACCCCATCAGGGCAACGGCGACGTGCAAATAGCGCAATCTGGCTTGTTTCCTGCGGGAAGGGGAGCGTGTCGATAACGACCCCCACTGTGCCCGATACAATCAGGCTTGCCGTGACTTGCGCATACCGGTCGCTGGTAAATACGTAGACGTCCTCAGATAGTCTTTCCCAGTGCATACATTCCGCGCGCTTGGTGTGAATTCGTTCCCATACTACCCTACAATCGCCCGTAAAGCAAATCCTTTTACATAACAGATGATCGCAAAGGGAGTATATTATAAACCCATATATAAACCTCCCATTAAGCGGGTGAAAGCGTGCGCATGAATTCAGCCTGGCCCCGCCCTGGCGACACGCAGCGGGATGGGGAACCGAGGGCGGCCCGGTATCCCACTTCTCGTACGGCGACTCTATAATGAGCCACCAGGGTGGCCTCACAATGCTCAACCATTCATGAGCAAATATCGATCGGTGAGGTTCGACACCGGGTGTGAGGGACATGCTGTCAGGAATCATCGGCTTAATCTTTGCAATGCTGCTACTGCTGAACGGTTTCGCGGCGCTGCGCCGGCCGCTCGATGCGCTGGTCGAGCGTGACCCTATCGGCAGGAAACTATTGGAACGTGGCGGCGAAAAGTTGGCGCTATATGTGTACCGCATCTACGGAGGGGCATTCGTCCTGCTGGGCATGTTTGTCGCCTATCTTTCACTGGGGTTGTTGCGCAACCCCTAGTCGCAACCTCTCTCATCCCTACTCCCTACCCTACACATACAATAACGCAATGGACACTACTAAGCTCGCAACCCGGTTTAAATCACAATTCGGCACCGACCCCGTTTTCATTGCCCGCGCGCCAGGACGTGTCAACCTGATCGGCGAACACACGGATTACAACGATGGCTTTGTCTTACCCATTGCCATAGACCGCGACATAGCATTGGTAGGCCAGCCACGCGACGACCGCACCGTGCGGGTGTATTCGACTGACTTCGATCAACACAGTGAGTTCTCACTCGACCACCTCGAACACGACCAGCAGCATGAGTGGAGTAACTACCTGCGCGGCGTGGCCGACGTGCTGCAGAAGGCGGGGCACACGCTGCGCGGCTTCGACGCCGTCATGAAGGGCAACGTGCCAATCGCCAGCGGCTTATCCTCCTCGGCAGCGACCGAGATGGCAACCATCATGGCCTTCACTGCCGCCAGCCACAACACACCCTCATCGCTGCAGATCGATGGCGCGCGCGCCGCGCAGTTGGCCCAACGCGCCGAGAACCAGTTCGTCGGCGTGAACTGTGGCATCATGGACCAGTTCATCTCATCGCTCGGGCGGGCACAACATGCGCTGATGATCGACTGCCGCAGCCTGGGTTACGAGTTGGTGCCAATGCCGGCTGGGATCACCGTCCTGGTCGTCGATACGACGGCGCCGCGTACGCTCGCCGGCAGCGCCTACAACCAGCGCCGCGCCGAGTGTGAGGAGGGCGCGCGGCGACTGGGGGTGCCAAGCCTGCGCGATATCGCTGTTGCGGATTTTGAGCGACGCAAGGGCGACCTGCCAGAGGTGATCGCCAGGCGCTGTGCACACGTGGTGCACGAGAGCCAGCGTGTGCTCGACGCGGTGGCTGCACTCAAGCGCGATGACGTGGCAACGTTTGGCAATCTGATGTACCAATCGCACGAAAGCCTGCGTGACCTGTACGAGGTCAGCAGCAAGGAATTGGATGCGGTCGTGGATATCGCACGCGGCCAACCGGGCGTCCATGGCGCACGCATGACCGGCGCGGGCTTCGGCGGTTGCGCCGTCGCGCTGGTACAGGATCAATTCGCCGATGCGCTCGCGCGCAGAATGGCCGCCGAGTATCCGCGCCGCACCGGGCGCACCCCCAATATCTATGCCTGCGTGGCTTCGGACGGCGCAAGCTGGCGTGCGGTCTGAATGTCATAGTCCAATCGTGATATCCATCAGTTGACAGACAGTGAACAAAAGCGTACCTTGCCCGAGAGAGGCGGATTGACGTTTCAATATTAATCACGTGTCAAGGAGGATTTCGCTGTATGGAAAAGACGACCAAGGACCTTTGGGCAGCATTCGCGGGCGAATCACAGGCCAACCGCAAATACACGGCTTTTGCAAAAAAGGCGGATGAAGATGGTTTCTCACAAGTCGCCAAGCTATTCCGTGCGGCTGCAGCGGCTGAGACCGTCCATGCGCTGAACCATTTCCGCGCACTGGGTGAGGTGAAGGACACCAGCGAGAACCTGAAAACCGCCATCGAGGGCGAGCACTACGAAGCAACCACGATGTACCCGGAGTTCATCCAGGACGCCGAGAGCGAGGGTGAAGCGGCAAAGCGCGGGTTGCGCTCCTTCAAGTACGCGTTGGAGGTGGAGAAGGTGCACGAAGCACTCTACCGCAACGCGTTGGAAACGCTGGGGCAATCACAGACAGAGACCTACGACTATTACATCTGCCCGGTGTGTGGTTTCACGCACGCACGCAATGCCCCGGACCGCTGCCCGGTGTGTGGTACCGTTGGCAACAAGTTTGAGCGAATCAGCTAGGGCTGAACTGCTGTGGGCCCGTGGAACCTGATCTGGGTCATGCCAGCGGAGGGAGAGCAGCTTACTTCGACGCCAAACGCTAACACAACGTTTACTCAAGCTTGAAACGCCTCACGCGGTGATCCTGCGTGAGGCGTTTCAGTTTTTATTTGCTATGCGAACAGTCATCATTGCAAACGGCGAGCCACCCACAGCAGATGATATCGGGCGGTGGC
>JAMDDR010000365.1 GCA_023488685.1 Chloroflexota bacterium
TTCATCCGGACGCGTGGTGCATCCTGTCGGCCAAGCACGGGTTCCTGTGTCCAGAGGACGTTGTTCGTGAGAACTACGATGTAGCGTTCGACCTGCCTGATACGGGGCCGATATCGATCGACGAGCTTAAGCAACAGGTGCGAGACAAAAAGCTGACGATCTATGATCGTGTTGTGGCCTTGGGCGGCCGCCGCTACGTTGGCATTGTGCGGCAGGTCTTCGTCGGCACGCCAGTTGATGTTTATGCACCATTGGAGGGGCTGGGCGGGATCGGCTTTATGGTGCAGGTGCTCAATAAGGCAGTGGAAGACCGGAGACCGCTCTAAACGCACAGGCCGTCTCAGGATACAGTATGTGGGTGGAGAGACTGAGAGATGGCGAAGCGACGGGCGAACGGGGAAGGGACGATCTTCCAACGCAAGGACGGGCGCTGGGTGGGGCAGCTGCTGCACGAGGGGCAGTGGATCCGGACGTACGGCAAGACGCAGGCGGAAGTGCACGATTGGCTGCTGGTGAAGCGGAAGGAGATTGCGGGCGGGCTGGACGTGCACGCGCACTCTACGATGGGGGAGTTCCTGGAGCACTGGCTGGAGACGGCCAGCGCGAGCGTGCGACCGAATACGCTGATCCTGTACCAGCAGGTGGTGCGGGACCACATCACGCCGGCCATCGGACGGGTGAAGTTGGCGGAGCTGCGGCCGGATCGTATCCAGCTTCGCATCCCTGGATCGAACAGCCGCCACCGGCCCGATCCGGCATCTGAGGATGCCGGACTCCGCACGTATCACCACGCAGGCGTCACACCGCGAACGCGACCTGCAACTTCATTCTGCATTCAGCCCAGCATCTCCGTACGCGCCGCCTGCGCGATGCGTTCCAGCTCGGCCATGAAGGCGGCATCGCGCACGGGTGAGACGTGTTCTCGCACCAGGCGGCGCCAGTCCTGGTCGGCCCGGTCCAGCAACCGGCGGTCGGCGTCCTGCGGGCGGTACTGCTGCTCGCGCCGGTAGGTGCGGTCGAAATAGCGCGCGTCCCACAGGATGTCCCGGAAGTGGGTCAGCGTGTGGTCGCTCTGGATGTAGGCCTCCTGCTCGCAGAAGACCAGCCGGTTGATGAGATCCACGCACAGCGTGTCGTCGTCTACCACCACACCCTGGCCCAGCTTGTACTGCGCCCGGTTCATATCCAGGTCGAGCATGGCTTGCGTGGCCGAGAAGGCCGCTCCGTTGTCCAGCAGCCCGATAGGCAGCGGAGCGCTCACCATCGCCGCCAACGCCATCTGGCGGTAGGTCTTCATGAAGGCGGCCTGCATGCCGGGGCATTTCGCCTCCAGGTAGGCCGGCTCGACATTCAACACCATGCCGTATTTGAAGCGAAACAGCTGATGCAGCACGGTGTCGGTCAGGATGGCAGCCGGCGTAGCATAACAGACCTGCGTCGTCTTCATGTCCATCTCACCCGAGATGGCGGTGGCGAAGTAGAACAGGTCCGGTTCGATCAGCGAACAGGCGGTCACACAGCCCAGGATCTCGGCCGTGGCGATGACCGCACTGCCGGCCGGCGTGACGGGCGTTGTGCCGCCCAGGATGGGCATGGGCGCGAAGTTGACCGGGAATTTGTACTTGAGCGCCTCGGCCAGCACCCGGCACGGATGGGTGTCTATCTTCAGCGGCGAGGTGGTGCAGTAGGCGTGGGCGAACATGGGCGGCTGCGTCCGGAACGCCCACTCCCTGTCTTCGCGGCCCCATACCTGGAGCGCCAGCGCGCCGAACTCGGCCAGGTACTTCACCTGGCGGGGATCGGAAACACCCACCCAGCCCGGCTTGTTCGTGTGCAGCAGCAGGAGGCGCGCCGTCTCAATGGATTCGACCGCCGGGTCGAAGTCGGCACAGATGAAGGGTGCGTTCACTGCCTTGACCGGCTCCAGCGCGTCGCCCAGCTTGATCATATCAATCTGATCCTGCGCTGCCGGCAGCCGATACATCCCCTCCGGGTAGTCGTAGATTGAGGGTGTCGTGAAGCCGTAATCCACGATGAACTCATCCGGCCAGGCGGCATCTTCTTCGGGCAGTGCCTTGCAGAAGGGGTACCACAGCGACGAGCGCACCAGACGGTAGCGGTTGCGCTGCGCCTCGATCTGCCGTTCAACCAGGTCGGGGCGAAACCACGCCCGCTGTTTCTCGAAGTCAACGCGGCAGCCGGCGCCGGCCAGCGCCTCCAGCAGAAAACGGCCGCGGATGATGAGGCCGGTCGTCTCCAGCACCTGGAGCGCTGCCTGGTGGATGCGGTTCATTCCTTCGTCGTCAACGATGCGAAGCAGTCCCTTGATCATGGCGGCGCCGGTTCCTTTCCGAATAGGGGGGACAATGGCGGGCGTCATCATAGCACACGATCGGGTGCGTCGCAATTGGATGGCGGCAGAGCCTGTAGGGGCGTTGTGCGTTGCATGATGAAAGTCTGGAGCACGGAGGCTTCAATCCCATGCCCCTGGCCGGCGGCACCGAATTTCCACCGCGAAGGATACGCTACCGATCTAAACACACCGTTCGTCCTGAAGCGGGGAGCGACGGTGGAGGAGCTGGCCAGCAGGGTGCACAAGGATTTCCTCGAGAAGTTCAAGACGGCGCGCGTGTGGGGTAGCGGTGTCTTCGACGGTCAGCCGGTGGGCCGTGACTATGTGCTGCAGGATGGGGATGTGGTGGAGCTGCGCATCTAGATCGCGTCTTACCTTGACAGAGATGGAGTGCTGACTATAATTATGGTCAGAATGATGCGGAAACGTCCGTTCGAGTTGGTGTACGCGCCTCTTGTCAAGCACCATCTGGGGGTGATTGACCGGAAGTACTACGCTCTAATCCGGGAAGTCATCGAAACACAATTGGGCGTTGAGCCTGATGTTGAGACGAGAAATCGGAAGCCACTCAAACGCCCTTCTATCTTCGGTGCGACATGGGAAATCCGCTTTGGCCCCGGCAACCGGTTCCGGGTGTTCTATCGGGTGGATCGGCGAGATGATCGGGTGTACGTTCTGGCCGTCGCGGAGAAGAAGAGAGAGCGGCTTGTGATCGGCGGGGAGGAGATCGAGATATGAGAATCGCATCCGTGGCAGATGTCAAGGCGAAGTTCAGTGGCTACCTGAAAGCGAGTGAGGAAGGGCCGGTGATTGTCACGCGGAACGGCAAGCCGGTGGCTGTGTTGCTCTCCGTGGAAGACGAAGAAGAGATTGAGCGGCTTGTGCTGACGTATTCACCCAAGTTTCAGGCGATCATCCAGACAGCCGAACAGGAGATTCGAGCCGGCAAGGGGATCACTCACGAGGATTTCTGGCGCGCCGTGGAAGAGAACTGACTACGAAAAACCCAGCGCGCGTGGTTGAAGACAGGTCCGGTCAGGTGATCGGTATTGAGAGACTGAATTCCGCCATCGAGGAGTCCGAACAGCTGCGTATCTCCTTCGACACGGTCGCAACGGCAGCCAACCGGGCAACTCGACCATCTTAGACAGAGAGGAGGCCATGATGCCACACACGTGGACGCAGGCCCTTAATGCATACAGCTACCGGTTTGATCTGCGCCGTTTCGCAGATGCAGAGCAATATCCAGGATGGTTCCTTTGCCACTCCGACGACGGCAGTCGAGACGACACAATGAAGTTCGAGGACCATTTCCGTGAGCATGCCCGTCAGAACATTGAACCCTGGCTTGAGGTGGTATACTGGAAGATGTACATACTGCCTATGGCCAGGGATATCTTGACTCGCCACGTTGCTGAGAGGTTGATTGAAAGCCACATAACGGCGAACCACTTGTGGGTCGCCTGCACACGTTATCTGAACGATCCTACCGGGCAGAACTTCGATGATTTCCGGGTCTTCTTAATCGCGGGGCAACAGATCGCTCTTGCAGCCACATTCCCTGCGTTCATGTGTCCTGATCGGTACCCTATGATAGACAACGTGCATGTGGCACAGTGGATCGGCCACTGTATGGAGGGCCATAACGCCGTTGACCCAGCAGGACCGCAGCTGGTGCCACACGTGCACCACGGAGGGCTGAATATGGGGGATTTCGAGTTTATGCAAGCGTGGATGAAGTGGTGCAGACATATTGCCGGGAAATTGACCAGGCGCACCAAAGTCTGTTGGCGCGCTCGCGATGTGGAGATGGCCGTTTTCCGGGCCTGGGGAGGGCGGCATGATCCGCACCCAGCGCTCCCTCTCAATCCACTTGCCCTGTAGAAGCACAGCCGGCGCAGGCTGGCCATGCGTGGAAGAAGGCCAACTCGGGCAAAGCCATCCAACAGGCTACATGGCTGCCTGTCCCACCATCCGTCGTACCTTGCGCACATACTTGTGCGGGTCGCCGTATCGATTCCACAGGCGGCGCGCCGTGCGCCTGGCCTGATTGGCCGGCGTGCGGCGCTGGCTTTCCGCCAGCGCCCATTGCATAAACTCCCAGTCGTGACCCTTGATCTTCAGCTCGGTCGGGTTGCGCCGGTAGGAGTCGTAGTCGGTGATGAGCGACAGATTGTGTTCCAGCGTGTAGTCAAACAGGTCGGTGCCGGGGTGTGGCGTGTAGAAGGCCGGACTGTAGTAATCCGGGTCCATCTCCTGGAGCATGGACACCGTCTCCAGCACTTCCTCTTTCGACTCCTCCGGCAGGCCAAGCATGTAGTTGGCCCAGACCGTCAACCCATATTTGCGGCACACCCGGGCGGCCTCCAGGTTGATCTGGCGCGTGGTGCCCTTGCGCAGAAACTTGAGCACGCGGTCTGAGCCCGACTCGAAGCCGATGAACAACCCCTTCAGCCCGTTGGCGGCCATCAGCGCCACCGTCTCCTCGTGGTGCACCATCAGGTCGGCGCGCGCCTGGCAGAAGTAGGGCTGGCGAAAGCCCTCCGCGCGGTACGCTTCGACGAACCCCTGGCACCACTTCTGATCTTCCAGCAGGCAATCGTCGTGGAACATGAAGCTGTTGAAATGATACCGGTCACGCAGCTCTTTGAGCTCGCCGATGATGTTGGGCACCGAACGGCGGCGCGTGCCCTTGCCGAAGAGGAAATCCTCCGCTGGTTTGCAGAAACTGCAGTTGTATATGCAGCCGCGCCCGGCGATGATCGTGACGAAGGGCGGCGGCAGCTCGTCCACGAAGGGCACCTCGGGCGACTGCATGTCGTAGCCGAACTTGCGCCACTCGTCCAGGAACAGGCCACGATCCGCGTAGGGCAGCCTGTCAAGGTTCGAGTGGATGCCGATCAGCAGCCGCTCTGGCGGGCGGTTGCCCTGCGACGCGGCGCGCAGCAGATTGGTGAAGGTGATCTCACCCTCCGCGACCACCACGTAATCCACCTCGGCGTTCTCGAGCACACTCTGCGGCTCGAACGAAGGATGCGGCCCGCCGACGACTGTGATCGTCTCCGGCCGGGCTTCCTTGATGAGGTGCACCGCTTTCATGACGGGGTTGAAGTCCACACTCATCATCGTCAAGCCAACCACGTCGGGCTGGCGCACCAGGAGCTCCTGCCGGAAGTGCTCCCAGTCGTTCAACGCCCGCAGATCAATCAGATCCACGGCGAAGCCTTGTTTGCCGGCATAAGCCGACAGGCTGGCCAGGCCGTGGCTGATCCAACCGGAATCCATGCCCTGTTTGAGGCTATCGAAACCCTTGCCGGCGATGCCGGCGTAAACAAGCGTCGTCTTCACACTCGGAACTCCCTGGCATCCACAATACACCTGATCCGAAAATGCTCCAGAGTCATGGAATCCTCAACTTGTTGAGGATGAACCCGAACAAGTTCGGGACTCCGCTGCCACGGGTTCCACCAACCGGGTTTTCATCCTTTGTGGTGAACCCGTGTTCGTGGCAACCCTGCGGCCGGACCGTCACTTGCCTGCCGGCGGCGTGATGCTCGCCGGCTGATCGTAAGCGGACAGCGTCAGCAGCCACACTGTCGATTCCTTAGTATCGGGGGCGACTTCGGCGATCTCCGCCTGGCGAAGCAGAAACGACTGCATCCCGATCCAGACATCTATGGTTGCCGTCTTCTGGCCGCCGAAGCCGGTCACGTCAACCCCCTGCACGTCCTTCGCCTGCAGATGATAGGCAATCTCACCCTGCATCTCGCCGAATCCAACCGTCTGCAGCCCCAGCGAGGGCAGCAGGGCGGGCAAACCTTGCTGGGGGCTGAACAGCAGCGAAGGGTCAAAGGCATTGCCTGTCTCCACCGGCAGCTTGTCCCAACCACCGGTCAAGGGGCTGCTCAAATAGGAATCGCCGCCGTACCGAATCAGGCCGATGTGGGTAGTTATGCCAAGGGTGTTCGCCGTGATCTGCGCCTGCATCTTGTCGGGCCGCACCACGTCACCTTCAACGCTTTTGAGCACGATGGGCACCGGCGAGCTGATCAGCGGACCCAGGTGCACGGGTGTGCCGCTGACCTTCACGGAGAAGTGGAATGACTGCACCTTGGCCATGCGTTCGGCGGAGCGACCGACAATATCCTCCGCCGTGAGCTGCGCGGTGGGGGTGCCGGCCACCCCTGCCCCCGCCGTCGGGGTCGGCGTCAGGGTGGGAAAGGGCGTGGGTGTGGTACCCACTACCTCCGCCGGCAATGTCACACTGCACGCCAGCGTTGCGATGCCCAGCATCACCGTCACCGTTATGACAGTCCAGGTTCGTGTTGCCACTTCATCTCCCTCCAAAGCAAGAGCAACAGGCAGCCATCATATCGCTTCCATCGCCTTCTTCAAATCCGTCTTCTCCTTGCGTGGCAAGAGGGTGCGAAAGGCCAGCCGGAACGTACGTCGCCAATTGATCCAGAAATCCTTGCGCGCCAGGGTGCGCACGATGCGGTGTGGGCGCAGGTAGAAGCGGCGGTATGATTCTTTCCACTTACGCTCGACCAGACCAGCGGTCAGCTCACCCATCTCATAGCGTGCTTTACCCTCGAAGAATACATAGTCATCCCAATCGTCCATAAGCAAGCGGCCGCGTTGCTTGACAATGTCGTACACCTTCGTACCCGGATAGGGCGTCATCATCGAGAAGTTGGCGATCAGCGGGTCGAGCTCGCAGGCGAAGCGGATGG
>JAMDDR010000336.1 GCA_023488685.1 Chloroflexota bacterium
GGCGGTTTCCATGCCCTTGAGTTAACAACCGAAATTCATCGAAACGAGCGGTCTTAAGCCGGAAGGTCGCGGTCTTGAACACCCCGTGGACGCGGTGAGATGGCGTCACCAGCTAAAGCCTTGAGTCCAGGACAGTTCACTGGACTCAAGGCTTTAGCCGGAAGGTCGCGGTCTCGACAACACCGGGGATTCAGTTAGATGCCGTCACCGGTTGAAGCCGCCTCAACCGACAGGCGGTGCGACGCTCAACACATACTCCGGTTTGACGAAGTTAGCTGTAAATGCCACCGGGGTGCCGTGATAATCGAGCGGCTCAAACCCGGCCTGGCTCATCAGACTTTTTACCGCGCCGTAACTCTGGTAATGCGGGTCGGGCAGCAACTCCGTCACTGATAACACGCCACCCGGTTTCAATACGTGAAAGATTTCGGCCAGCGCCCGCTCGCGATGAGGGATCTCGCCCAACACCGTGACGAGCAGTGCGCGGTCATAGGTTTGCGCCTTGAGCGTGGCGCTGCCGGCATCTGCGCTCAGGGCGCTTTTGACCAGCGCGCTCTCGCCAGCCGCGCTCTCGCCAGCCGCGCCTTCGCCGATCCCGGCATGAACAAAGCGCACGTTGTTCATGCCCGCCTCCGCGACCTTGGCGCGGGCGCGGTCGAGCATCTTGGTCTGGATGTCGAGTGCGACGACTTCGCCCTCAGAACCGACTTGCCTGGCCGCGGGTACCGTCAACCTGCCTGGGCCGCAGCCCACATCCAGCACCCGCATGCCCGGCTCAATGTGAGCATGTTCGAGCACCAGACGACCGCCGGCAACTGTTTCCACAAAGGGATTCTCCAGCAGCCCGCTCAGCCATGCCGGACAGGGCAGCGAACGCCGCCTGGACATCATGCGCCATAGCAACGCACCAGCGAAGGACACAGCGGCACCGATCAACATCCATTGCAGGAACCTTTTCATCATCAATTCACTCAAAATCACTCAAAATCACTCACTCACCACGGGGGCTTAGGGAAACACCCTCGATATAACTTCTGACACGCCTGGCATAAGGAAGATCATCGTCGCGGCAAATCTGTTTGTACTTGCGCCACAGACTAAGTTCATCCAATGGGCCATACAAATCGAGCGCCTGACGCAACCAGGCTGCCAGCGAGTTCGGTGCTTGATACTCAATCCGAAACGCCAGGTAAGATCCCGGATCATATTCGAACGGGGGCAACGCCGTCGGCAATAGGGTGCCATAACGCGGTTCGCATTCGTTGATCGCCCATGCCAGGAATTCAAGCGTCAGCCAACCCTGATTATCGCGTGTCACGGTGAAGGTGGCTGTGTATCTGGGCTGTAACTTGCCATTCGGGTCGTGATAGGCAATCTCACCCATCGGAATCACACCAGGATACATGTCGAGCACTGGTGTCACCACCTGGATGCTGGCGTCTATATCGCTGTGCATTTTTTCTGTCATGTCATCACATCCTCGAATTGCAGCTTTGTTTGCAGGCAATCATCCATTCCCAAGCCATCCGAGCGGTCTTACCACCCCCCTATTAAATCCTGCATTGGCATTCTGATCAAGCACGGGCATAACCCGGCATAATCTCGTGAAGGTGGCCGGAACCGGTCACCTTCACGAATCCACGACATACTCAGTCCAGCGCCACGATGCGGTGGATCGCCACTTCCGGCACCTGCACCGTCACCACGCCGTTTGCATAGCTCCACTGCGGCACGGCGCCATCCGGCTCCAACGTGACGCCATTCGGGCGACCTGGCGTGCGCACGCGCACCACGACATCGCGCACCGGCACAATCTGCTCCAGGCAGTAGTTGTTGCCATCCACGGCCCGGTCGCCGTGCTGGTTGACCAGGTGCACCAACAACCGGTCGCGCTGTGAAGCGTGCGGGGCCCGGTCAGCGGTCTGGCGCATCAACACGACTTCCAGCCACGCCGGCGCGTCCACCGAGACCAGCGGATCCGGGATCGTCAGCCGCAACAAGTTGGCGACAATGTGCTTCAAGTTCCACTGGTTCTTCACCTGGTAGGCATGGAACACCTCGCCGGCGATATAAACCGCCCAGCCCTTCCCCACGCGACGCAGTGTGATGGCCGGGTAACCGCTGTCCTCACCCACCGGCGACCAGCGCAACAGCAGCTTGCCGTCACTGCGCAGGTAAATCCTGCGCAGCTTCGCCAGCGTGCGCACGTCGTCAGCCACTGGCGCGGCGAATACGAAGGGCGCTTCGACCAGGTGTGGCATGTCGAGCGTGCCCGGCTTCAGATGCGGGTCGGTGATCTCGATGTAAGCGTGAGTCTGGTCATAGCAGCCCTCGTAGCGCACCCCCAGCAGGTTCTCTAACGCGAACTTGCCGCTGGGCTGCAATTGGTCGTCCAACGTGCCTGTGCGCGCCGTTGCAATGAGCACTCCACCCGCCTTGACCCAGGCCGTCAACGCGTCGACCATCTGCGCGGAGAGATATTTCTGATCCGGGACGATCACCGCGCGGTACTCGGGCAGGTGCTCCAGCACGTGCTGCTCGTGCGCGATGTGGTACGGAATCATGCTCTCGGTCAGCAGGCGGTGCGCGCCACGCAGCGTCTTCTCGTCCAGCCAAAAGCCCTGCTCATCCGCTGCATATTGAGACGATGTGGAATGCAACACCGCCACATGCGGCACCGGTGTGGCGCCAGCCAGCGCCGGCTCGCGCTCCTTCACAAAGGCCAGCGTCTTGCCCATCTCGTCGATAGCTGCCTGCGGCACATCGTATGCCTGTGTCATCTGGTAACCGATCCAGGTCAGGCCGCCATGCGCGATGGCCGTGGCCACCTCCTGTTGCATGGCAATGGCCGGTTTGCAACCCCAATCGCCCCACCACTGCAGGAAAGCCGAGTTCATGATGTCGAACGGAACGCCCTGCGTGGCCCAATAGGCCGAAAAGTAGCTGCCATTGAACACCTGGTCTTCGGGGAAGATGTCGGCCATGAGTGAGCCAATGCCGGGTGGGACCACTTCCGGCATGCGTGGCGTGTAGGCGTAGTTGAAGGAGACCGGCATGTCCGGGCGGTGCTTGTGGATGACGTCACAGACCGCCTGGCGGACTTCCTTGAGCGCCTCGATCTTCCAGGCAAGATAGCGGCCCCAGTTGGGATCGGTCTTGTCCTTCGAGATGGCCAACCCGCCGCTGGCCTGGGCGAAGCGCGCCTGGCAAGCCGGGCAGGTGCAGACGCTGTGGGCGTACGTGCCATCAAAAAACATCGCGTCCACGTCGTACAGCGTGACGATCTCCTCGATGTGCGGCAACATCCAATCACTCAGCAGCGGGCTGAGCATGCAGATATTGATGCCACGCGGTTTTCCCTCGGCGTCACACTCGATCCAGTCGGGGTGCGCCGCGGCGATCGGCTCGCTGGCGAACGTGTGATAGTAACCGATGGCCCGCATGCCGCGCTTGTGCAACGCTTCGATCTGCTCGCCCAGCATATCCATGCCCTCGGGCAGGTGCGGGTGCTTGTAGCGGATGTGCCCCTTTTGGTAGAACGAATAGCCGTAACCGCACTTGGTAAACACCGAGACGGCAGTGGCATTGGCCGCCTGCATGCGCGCGATCCAACGCTCCGCGTCGAACGCCGCGGCCAATCCCTCGGTCGTGCCGGGGCTATGAAAGTCGAAGAACAGCTTGCGAAAACTGGTGTTGTACCACGTACTCATTGAATTCCTCCCTTGAATGGTATGAACGTAACTGACGTGAAAGAAACCCGACTTCCTCAAGAAGTCGGGTTTCTGATCATCGATCCGTCAACGAATTCGTCGTCACATCTTCAGCGCGCCAGAGGTGAGACCACGAATGAAGGCACGGCTGGTAAACATGAACATGACGAAAATGGGCAAGCCGGCAATCACGTAACCCGCATAGGTGGCGCCAGGGTCACGCGCGGTGATCAACTGGCTCAGGCGCAGGATGCCCAGGATGATCGGGTAGCGGTCGGGGTTCGACAGCACCATGATCGGCCAGATGAACTCGTTCCACACACCCAAGGTCTGCAGCACAACCAGTGTCAGGATGATAGGCGTGGACAGGGGCAGCGCGATGCGGACCAGCATGCGCAACTCGCTCGCGCCGTCGATTCGCGCCGCCTCGAACAACTCCGGTGGCAGCGACGAGAAGAACGTGCGCAAAACGATGATTTGGAAAGCCTGCGCACCAGCCGCCATCGGCAGCCAGATGCCCAACAACGAGTTGTTAATGCCCACCGACACCACCACCACGAACGAGGTGATGAGCGTCAGCACACCGGGGATCATCAACAAGGCCAGGATGGCCATGTAAAAGAACTCGCGGCCGGGGAAGTTGTAGCGCGCCAGCGCGTACGAGCTGAGCGTGCTGAATGTAATGCTCACCGTGACGGTTCCCAACACGAACAGCACGCTGTTCATCATGTAAGGCACCATCAGGTTGAATGACTTGGCGTAGTTGTTGGGATTCAGCGGCAACACCGGCAGCCACATCGAATCCGCCATCTGCTGCATATCCTTGAAGGACAATTGCAGCAACATCAACACCGGGATGAACGTCAGAAAGCCCAGGATGAGCAAAGTGATCGCCACGAACCAGTTGCCTTTGAGCGGCGAACCACGGCGGGACAGTTTAGTCATGCGGCTGGACGCCACAAGCTCTGGTGAACTCATCTCTGCTTACCCTCCCGCCTGGTATTCCACACTCGACCGGATCGAGGCGTTGTTGATCAACGTCAATATGAAGATGACGATGAATAGAATCATGCCGATGGCGCTGGCATATCCGAAACGCCCGCCCACCATCGCCGACTGGTACATCTCCCATGCGGGCACCGTGGTGGCGCTGTTTGGCCCACCACGCGTCACGAGCAGTTGCCAGCCAAATCCTTGCAGCGCGCCGATCACATTCAAGATCACGATCAGGCGAACCTGCGGGATCACCAGCGGCAACTCGATGGAAAAGAAGCGCCGCAGACTGCTGGCGCCGTCCATGATGGCAGCCTCGTTGATTTCGACCGGAATGGCCAGCAGACCAGCCAGGTAAATCAGCATGCCCACGCCATCAATCCATGGGAAACCGATCACCATGAGCGACGGCAGGGCCGACGAGACATTGTTCAACCACGCCGCCGGCGCCAGCCCGACCAGGCGCAGAACCTCGTTCATCAAACCCACATTGGGGTCGAAGAACTGGCGCCACACCAGGATGGTGACGGTTGCGGGAACGACGATGGGCAGCACGAAGACCAGCCGGTAGATGTAGGCCAACCGCTCATTGCGCAGGCGGTAGATGAGAGCCGCACCGAGCAGCGGGAACACCGCGGCGCGCACCACTTGCCACATCACCAGCAACGCCATGTTGGGGAAGGCGTGCTTCATGATCACATCGGAGCTAAACAGCTCCTGGTAATTGCCCAGGCCAATCCACTGCGCAGGGCGGAAGCCATCCCAGATGGTGAAGCTGTGCAAAATGGCAGAGGCTGCCGGGTAGTAGGAGAACGTGATCAGCAACGCGAACGTGCCCAACATCATCAGATAGCAGTACCAGTACTTGCGCACACGCTGCAAGGTGGTCCGCCAGCGGGGTTGCTCGGCCTTCGCGGATCGCATCGTTACTGAGGCCATGCCATATCCTTCTATCCCTCTTCGACCCTTCCGACATCTACGGGTAAGGGTATCCCAACCCTCTCCCGCACGCGGGAGAGGGTTGGGAAGGGAAAACACGAACTACTTGACCTTCCAGTCGGGGTTGGCTTCGAGCACCTTCTTGACTTCGCCGTCAAAGGCGGCCTTGGCAGCCTCCAGGAACTGGTTGTCATTCATGTCGCTGGGCAGATACTGCTGCCACAACTTGTACTCGGCCTGCAGGCCGTCAGCGCTGAGCGTCTGCCAGCTCTGATACGGCACCGCGCGGTCGTACGGCTCGTTGAACGGGGCCAGCTCAGGCATGCCCTCGGCACCCTTGGTCAACGGCACCATGCCGGTTTCCTTCAGGATCGTGGTCACGTTCTCGGGCTTGCTGGAGTACATCAGCCAGTCCATGATCACGGGGATCTTGTCCGGATCCTTCGTCGCCAGGTAGCCCGGCACGTGATACTGCATCGCGCCCCAGGCACCCTGGATGCGCACGATCTTCTCACCAGCCTTCGGATACAGGTCCTTGGTGATGATCGGGAAGGACATCCAGCTAAACTCGAACGGCGGCGGCGTCGCCTTGAACTCGCTGACAGCCCAGTTGCCTTCCATGTACATGGCAACCTTGCCCTGGCGGAAGAGCTGGCGATAATCCAGCTTGCCCTCGTAGCCGGTGGGGAAGAAGGGCACCATCTCTTTGAACAGATGCGCGAATTCCAGGTAGGCGTCCCACTCGGGGAAATCACCCTTCTGCGCGTGAGTGGCGATTTCCTTGCCCGTGATGACCTTGTTTTTGTCGTCGTCGTAGTTGTAGATCGAGTCCCAGGTGAGCTGGTTGTAGATATGGGCTGACAGCCAATGCGGGAAGCAGCACGTGTCCGGCGAGAGATCCGCGCCATAGGGGATGTAACCCGCATCCTTGAGCTTTTGCATGGCCGCGATAAATTCCGTCCAGGTCTGGGCGGATTCTCGATGCCGGCCTTCGTGAACGCTTCCTTGTTGTAGACGGTGAGCACACCGGCGCCGTCCATGTTCACACCGTAGAGCTTGCCATCCGGGCCGGTCTGCGAATAGATGGCGACATCCTGGAACTGCTCCTTCCATGCCTTGTTGTCCTTGACGTAGGGGTTCGGCTGGTTCATGTACTCGGTGAAGTCCAGCGCCCAACCCTTGTTGACGTGCGGCCACAGGTCCTCGGTGTTAGCCCAGTAGATATCGGGGGCGTCCTGGGCAGTCATGCGCGCCACCAGCCACTCGGAAAACTGGCTGCCGGTGGGGAAGCGATACCACTCGATCGTGACGTTGCCTTTTTCCTTCATGTAGGCATCGGCGACAGCCTGGTAGGCCACGTGCTTGGATTGCCCCTCGGCCAGTTGGGTGTTCGGATCGGTCGGCTCGGCGCTCTGTGCCCAATGCAGGATCTTGTACGTCTTG
>JAMDDR010000258.1 GCA_023488685.1 Chloroflexota bacterium
GTCCATCGGCATCCCTCAGTTCACCCTGGTGTCCGAGTCGATGAGCAAGTGGGGCGATCTCACCGCCAAGTCGGAGGAGAATCGCGTCAAGTACGTCACCGGCAAGTTGAGCGAGGCGGACTGGGACGCCTGGGTTGCCGAGATGACGAAGTCTGACGTCTATCAGGCGGTTTTGAAGGAATTCAAGGCGAGCGCCGGCGCCAGCCAGTAGTTCCGAAACCTGACAGGTGGCGCTTATGCCACCTGTCAGGTTAACCGAAAGGGGTGTTTTGTGTGCTCAGCAGCGCTGAATGAAGGTGTCTTCGACGTCGATGACCGATCCCTGGTCTCACGAGCGGATCTGAACTATCGCCGGCCTACCCGGATGTCGCTGGAGGGGCAGCCGCTGGGCAACGGCACGATGGGCACGCTGATCTGGACCACGCCCAGCCAGATCCACTTGCAGATCAACCGCAGCGATGTGTTCGCCGCCAACCATACCCACACCGGGCCGCAGTACGGTTCCACCGATTACTGCAACGGTTGCGCCGCCATCACCATCGACGCCGGCAGCCCGGCCTTTGCGCAGCGTGACGGTTTTGAGCAGCGGCTCTCGCTGTACGACGCCGAATGCCTGATCGACGGCGACGGGCTGGTGGTGCGTGGGTTCATCTCATCGGCTCACGACATGCTGGTGCTGGAGATCGACGATCGACGGCCCAATCCCCAAGCGCTGGCGGTGACCGTTTTCATGTGGCGGCCGCCCATGGTGGCAACGGGTGATCACCTGGCTCAGTACACGTTCGAGACGGCGCCGGGACAGGTGACGGTGGCGCAACGCTTCAGCGAACACGACTACGCGTGTACCTCCGCGGTGGCGGTGCGTGCCAACGGGCACACCGGGCAGCCGGCAGAGGATGGCCCATACGCGCGCGTGCTCACCCTGCCGCCCGCCAGGGGCAAACGAACGGTTTTCATCGCGAGCGCTGCAACCGGCGTTCCAGCGGAATGCATGTCGCAGGACGTCGACGTCGCACGCATGGCCGAGGACCTGATCGACCGCAGCGCACAACAGCCGCTTGAAGCGCTGGTGGCCGAACATCGCCAGTGGTGGCATTCGTTCTGGCAACGCTCGTTCGTGCACCTGACCAGCACGGATGGTTTGGCGGACTTCGTGGCATGTGTGCGCACGCTTTTCCTGTATTACATGGCCTGCACGTCGCGTGGCCCACTGCCGCCGAAGTTCAATGGCATGCTCTTCAGCACCGACGGCGACCAGCGCGCCTGGGGCAGCCAGTTCTGGCTGTGGAACACGGAGCTCCTGTACTTCCCCCTGTTCGCTGCCAACGCGATCGATCTCACCGACACCTACTTCAGGATGTACCACCGGCAGCTTCCAGCCGCCCAGCAGGCCAGTGTGCAGCGCTGGGGGTCCCAGGGCGCCTTCTTCCCGGAGACTGCGCCGTTCGATGGGCCGGTGGTGCTGCCGGACGATGTCGCCGCCGAGTTCCAATCCGTCATCCTGGGCCGCAAGAGCAACACGCAACTCTCCCAGCGGGCGCGCGCGGCGGGTGGCTTCGAATCGAGCCTGCGCGTTTTCACGCATCGCGATGAGTTGACCGCGGGCCGCTATACCTGGATCAGCCACATCACCTCGTCGGGTGCCGAACTGGCCGTGCAGGCGTGGTGGCGATTCCGCTACACCCAGGACATGACCTGGCTGCGGGACGTCGCCTATCCGATGCTCAAGGCGACGGTCGAGTTCTACCGTCACTTCGTGCAGCAGGGGCCGGACGGGTGCTATCACACCTATCCGACCAACAGCCACGAGCGATTCTGGGGTGTGCGCGACAACATCATGGACCTGGCCGCCATCCGTGGAACGGCGCCGTTGGCGTTGCGGGCCGCGGAACTGCTGGATGCCGACGCCGATCTGCGGGCGGGTTGGACCGATCTGCTGGCTGGCCTGGCCCCCTACCCCATGGGCGTCGAGCCGGCGTCGCAGGCACTCACGGGCGGCGCGCTGGCGGGTGACGCCTGGGCAGCCGGTCACCTGGGCGACGTGCCCGGCAGCTTCAACGGCGAGGAAGTCTGGATGACGCCGGTCTTCCCGTTCGAGCACTACACCGTCGCTTCGGCTGGCCAGCCGGAGTGGCAGACGGCGCTGCGCACCTTCGACGTGCTGCCCGACCAGTTGAAGACATTGGACGGCGGCATCTCCGTCGTCTGGAGCCGGATGCCCATCATCACCGCGCGTGTGAGCCGGGGCGAGGAACTGCCAACGTGCCTGGCTAACCTTTACGCCGGCCAACATTGTCTGCCCAACGGCATGAGCATGTGCGAAGGCCACCAAGCGCACACCGTGGAGCACCTGGCCAGTATCACGGCCGGCATCCAGGATGGCCTGCTTCAAGCGGTGTCGCCCACACCAGGCGTCCCCGAGATCATCCACATCTGCCCCGCCTGGCCGCGCGCGTGGGATGCGGCGTTCAAGTTGCTCGCGCGCGGAGGCTTCATGGTAGCCGCGGCGATCCGGCAGGGCCGGGTCGACTTTATCGAGATCGAGTCATCCCATGGTGGGACCTGCCGGTTGCGAAACCCATGGCCAGAGGGTTGCGTAGTCGAAGGCTCCGATGGGACGAGGGGCGAATACACCGGCGAGCCAGTGGTTTTCGACACGAGCGCGGGTGGGCGCTATCTCATCTGGCCGCGCGATCGGAAGACGCGCCCCGACCGGATATCGCTCGCGCCGGCGAACAAGCCAGCGGCGTTTACTTTGACGCTGAACGGGAAGACGTTGCAGGGAGCGTTGGGGCTGGAGCGGTAAGTCTTTCACACGACACCCTGTCGCTGGAAGACCGGATTGAGGCGATGCGCCGTGCTGGGATGATCACCTGGAATGGCAAAAAGCCGAAACCGATGACGCCCGTGGCGAAACGGCGTGGGCCAGGCACCATCGCTGATCTCCTGATTGAGGACCGTGAGTGAACGTGTATCTGGATGCGAGCGTTTTGGTCAAGAGCTATATCGCTGAAGCTGGCTCAAGCGAGGTGAGTCAGTTAATGACACTTGCTGATTGGTTGGCCACAAGTTTGTTGAGCCGGGTTGAAGTTCCTGCCGCTTCAGCCAAAGCCGTGCGCGTAGGCTGGGTGGAGCGCGATAAAGCCACCGCAGCACTGCACGTCTTTCGGGTGCAATGGCCGGATTTCATGTGTGTGCAAGCGACCGAAGGCGCTGATGGCACGGGCCGATACACTGGCCTGGGAGCATGGCTTGCGCGGTTACGATGCCGTGCATCTCGCCTCAGCGGTAATATGGCGGGAAGCACCAGGTGAATCCGTGACGCTGGCCACTTTCGACAAGCAGCTTTGGGAAGCCGCGCCCAAGGCCGGACTGGCCATCTGGCCGGAAACGCCCCCTTAGCGCCCATCGGTGTCGCTCTACCGTACCCCAGGTCGAATGGCGACCCAGTGGGCCTGTTTTTGTGTGTTGTTCTCAATCCCCATGGTCACGCAGAAACTGGCCGGCCTGCCGCTACTTGAGAGACACCACCAGCCAAGAGCTTTTGAATTACCGCGCAACAGGCGGTCGGCTGCAGCGACGGGTTAGCTGGCATGTCTCTGCGACGATATTGCGCCGACCTACACGAGCATCGATGTGGACACCGAAGCTGCGCCCTTTCATGCCTGACCACAAATTGTCTCAATGTAACTTTGACTCATGGACTCGGTTCAGGCTATTGGCCAGTGTTTTTAGAGACAATGGGAAGGTGAACACGATCTTTCATGTTGCCGAGGATCACGAACCCACCACCCTTATCGGCGACATACACGTAATCATCGAGCACATCCACGCTGTATGGGGCGTCAGCCGTGGTAAAGGAGGTCACCAGACTGGGGTGGCTTTTGTCAGCCACCGAGATGATGAACAAATCGGGTAACCAATGGTTAACAAAGGGATTGGCAACATAGGCATAGTCACCAACCACATGGACACCTTCTGCGTCGGGTGTCTCGTAGAAGCCCACCTCGGCGGGATGGGCCTTGTCGGCCACGGAGATGACACGCAGGCCCCGCGTACGATCAGCGACATAGGCATAGTCGTTGACCACGTACACGTCGGTTGGATAATCCCAAATGTCATTCATTTCGTAAAAGCCCACCTGGACGGGATGGGTCTTGTCGGCCACGGAAATGATGTGAAGACCATCATAAAAATAGTCGGTGACGTAGGCGTAGTCCCCGACCACATGCACGGCGTCTGCATCTATGTCTGGACCGTTACCGTAGAAGCCCACCTCGATAGGATGGGCCTTGTCGGCCACGGAGATGACGCGCAGGCCACTCACGAAACCATCGGCGACATAGGCATAGTCACCGACCACGTACACGTCGGTTGGATAATCCCAAGCGTCAGTCATTTCGTAAAAACCCACCTGGATAGGATGGGTCTTGTCGGCGATGGAGACGATGTGAAGACCGCATGGCCTGTTGGCCCAGAGACCCGTGATAATATAGGCGTAATCGCCGACCACATGCACACTCTGTGCAATACATGGTGTGTTGTAGAAGCCCACCTCGGTGGGGTGGGTCTTGTCAGCCA
The DNA here is from genome assembly GCA_023488685.1 of Chloroflexota bacterium. Taxonomy (GTDB): domain Bacteria; phylum Chloroflexota; class Anaerolineae; order J036; family Brachytrichaceae; genus CAIXPS01. Next base: position 4,582 of record JAMDDR010000258.1, read on the forward strand.
CCGAAATAATACCTAGACCCTCCTCCCCTGCAGCGACGTATGCGTAATCGCCGACGACGTCTAGGTCAATAGGCTCACTAGCAGCGTCGCAAAAGCCGATCTCGCTGGGATTGGTTTTGGCAGCCACCGATACAATGCGAAGACCACCCGCACCATCAGCGACGTAAGCATAATCACCGATCACGCGCACTTCTTCTGGACGGCCTGGCGTATCGAACACGCTCACCTTACTGGGGTGTGATTTGTCAGCCACAGAGATGATGTTGAGCCCAAAATAGTAATCGGTTAGATACGCATAGTCACCCACCACGTATACATCTCTTGCTTGTTGCAATGGGTATAAGAAGCTGGTAGTAGTGGTTTTGTCACCCACATCAATGATGTTCAGTCCCCCTTCAGAGGCGACATAGGCATAGTCGCCGATTACATACACGTTCCGTGCATGGCCAGACACGACTCCGGCGCCTACCTCGGTCGGATGGACCTTGTCGGCCACGGAGATGATGTGAAGACCGCTTGACCAAGAGGTCACGTAGGCATAATCACCCGACACGAACACGGAGTTGCCGCCGCCAAACGTACTGATGGAATAGCTCAACAGGATGGGGTGAGCCTTGTCGACCACGGAGATGATGTACAAACCGTCTGGATAACCTGCGACATAGGCATAGTCACCGATTATGTGCACGTCAAACATAGCGCCCGATGTAGGTGCAAAGCCAACTTCGGTGGGATGGGTCTTGTCAGCTATGGAAAAAATGCGGAGGCCTGCCTGGCGAGCGGCAACATACGCGTAATCGCCAACCACCTGTACGCGATTCACAAGGCCGGGCAACGCAGATGTACGGCCCACCTCGCGGGGACCGGCCGGGTTGGAAACATCCAGGATCATGAGCCTGGGTCCCAGCCCAACATAGGCATAGTTCCCCGCGACGTACACGGCATTAGTGCTTCCTCCTAGCTGACCCACAACGGCCAGTGTTCCACTGTCCTGCCCTCGAGCCTGACCCGAGAGCGTCGAAAGCAAGATCGTCGATCCTACTGAAAAGAGAGTGAACAGTACCACACAAGCTGTGGTTCTGAACTTCTTGGTGAACATTGTGTCCTCCTTCGCCCCCTAGTTCGGCGTAAACTCAAACGGACAAGCCAGCCAGGCGTGGTCTCCTGTCACAAAACTACCAAAACCAGGGCTAACCCCGAAACCTCTTGTTTTGCCTGAAATCGAAGTGAGAGTAAACCGGCCTGTCAACTTCGTAGACCTGGCGCCCTCTTTTTAAGGTTTCCGCTGCACTCGCTAATACGCCTTGCGGAGTCGCGGCGTCTGTTCCCCGCTGACTGGGGAAGCAGTGCAACTCGTTGGTGTTCTGGTACTATCTGGCAACGAGCGGCAGGTACACTCGATAAACTGTCACTCCCTCAGCGTGTGCACCGTTGTAGTCGATGAGCATATTATCTACGCCACATGCATCATGGAATACCGTCGCTCCCTCGGGTTCATCAAAGTGCCACAAGGCACGAGTATGTGCATCGCAGGTGAAAGGAGTTACTGGATAAGTTATGCCGGGACTGCGTGCCACAGAGGAAATTCGCACTTCGTCCACCATCCCGCCCAACCCCAGCGTCACTTTACCTCTTCCCACTCTTAAAAGCCCAGAGGAGTTGTTAATCGATAGCCCAAAATACTGCTCCCCAAACGCTTCGCCGTCCATGTAAATTCTCATAATGCCGGTATCTTTGTCGAAAACGCCAGCAACGTGATGCCAACCACTTAAGTAGGCAGGCCATTCGCATCGTGTGAATCCCCCCGACTGCCCCGAAGGTGATTCTAGATGAAAGCCAATGCAACCGTAGATCTGCGAACCAGACGCATATCGCTCTGCAAGCAGCTCATAGGCCCCTTCCTTGTTGACAATGATTCCTCGGCGTAACTGGCCAAGGTCGTAAAACCAGACCTCAACGGTGAGACTCTCCCCTTCTTCATCACCCACATCCAGTTCAGAGTGGTCATCGGTCTCGGCATAGGCGTCAACACTCTCAAGGGCAAGGAGCCCTCTTAAAGACGACAGGGATGTCTGAGTGATCGTGAAATAACCATCACTGTAGTCATTGATGGAGGGGTTGGAGGCGGCGGTGATCTTGATCTTGTAGTCCGTCCCGGGCTCCTGCATAGTTGGGATGAGCCAGCCGTAATACCCATCATTGTCTGTGCTGGTTGAGATTGTTTGGCTGAAGCTTTCCCCCCGATACAAATCAAGTTTCACATTGCTACCTACATCCTCGGTACTCATCCACCTGAGGGGGCAGAAATTTCTGTGATAACACTTCTCTCCCCCATTGGGTGATGTCACCACGAGTGCAGGCCCCGGTGTAAACACCACTCTATCCACAAAAGCCGCGTCTCCACTAGCCTAAGTATTGCGCAACCAGAAGGCAAATCGGCTGCGCGGTCGGAAAATTGTCACTTCTTGCAGTTGATGATTGGATCAAAAACGCCCTTGAA
>JAMDDR010000452.1:0-6235 GCA_023488685.1 Chloroflexota bacterium
TGACCTGGTAAGTGCGCACCTGGTCGCGGGTGCGGGCAAACAATTCCATCAGCAAGCCGCGTGCTCGATGCAGCAACTCAATCGCGCCCCAAAGCTGTCGACGCTGCAGAGCAACATCCGCGCCGACCACATATCGAACGCATTGATCGAGGATGTGAGCGGGTTGGCGGCTCACGCGCATCCGGCCGTTGGCCTGCCCGGCCGCCAGGATCGCTGCCTGATCAATCCGTCCAGCAAGGACACGCAGGCTATCCACAATGTTGGGGCTGGTCGTCTGGAGCGGATGGTACCGTATGGAAAATTCCAGCAGTGACTCCAAGACGACATCGCAGGCCTCAGCGCCATCAGGCACGATCAAGGCCGCATGCTCGTGAATGGCTGCCAGCGAGCCACATAATGCCATCAGTTCGTGATAGGGGTCAATCGTGATGCCATCGGCGGTGACCACATCCAGGTCGAGGTCGGAATAACGATGCCACGTGCCACGCACCAGTGAACCAAATATCGAGATCGCCAGCACACGGGGATCGTCGTTGTAATAAGACACGATGGCTCGTAAGAGTGCCCGGTGTTGCGGCGTGCCAGGATAATCTCGTAACATGTCCATCTCATAAGCTCTGTGTTTGCGCTCCGACCCTTCCACAGGTTGTCGGTAGTCGGTATATGTCGCTCTCACGGGTCTTCATGTGCTTCTTCTTTGAATACGTCGAGTGGGTTGGGACCAGTCAACGTGTCGATAAGTCCAGGTTCGTACACACATAGACCACCCGTGGCCGGAGCATACAGGGCCAGACAATCGCTCATTGCCAGCGCGGCGGCCAGCTTACCCAAGGCCCGGTAGACATCATCCAGCTCCCGCTCATCCACTTTGCCGAATGCGTCCACCGAGAGCCATGCGCGATGATTCCTGACCGCTTCGCGTAAACGCGACTCGTGGATGTTTGCCATCACCTCATCCGGCTGCTCGAAATAGGGCAGCGGGAAGTTGTTGATAAGGAACATACGCCCAAGCGCGCTGAGCACGAAGCACGGCGCTTTGCCCGAGACGAACGCCGCCCTTTTCTCAACGTCTGTCGCGCTGATCTCCACTCCCAGTGTCTTACTTGCCAGCCGCGCCAGCATGGCAGCGTCCAGGAAACGCGGCTTAAGCATCAATAGCACCAGTGAGACAGGCGGGCGGTCAGGCAGCTTCGGCCTGCGGAACAACCCCCTGATACGAGAGAAGACCTTCACAGACCTTCACAGACCTTCGCCAGACTTTCACTCACCGATGATCTTCACCAGCACGCGCTTGCGGCGCCCACCGTCAAACTCGCCATAGAAAATCTGCTCCCACGGGCCGAAATCCAGGCGCCCATCCGTGATCGCCACGACCACTTCCCGGCCCATCACCTGGCGCTTCATATGCGCATCGGCGTTGTCCTCACCCGTGTCGTTGTGGCGGTACTGCGAGATTGGCTCGTGCGGCGCGAGCTTCTCCAGCCATTTCTCATAATCGTGGTGCAACCCGCCCTCGTCGTCGTTGATGAACACCGAGGCGGTGATGTGCATGGCGTTGACGAGCACCAGCCCCTCTTTGATGCCGCTCTCGCGCAGGCATTGTTCCACCTGGGAGGTCATGTTGACGAAGCCACGCCGGCTCGGGATGTTGAACCACAGTTCTTTGCGATAGGAACGCAAGCCTCACCTTCCTTCATATAGGATTTATGCTGATGTTGCCAGAACGGTCTGAAACCTGAGCATACAATCGTCCGGCTCAATCGACACTCAAAATCCCTCCGAAGCGTTCGGTCACCCACACCGTGTAGCGCGTACGTGACAGCAGCCGCCTTGTCGGAAAGCAGTTGGAGAGATCGCTTTCGCCGGTGGAATCACTGGGGCACAGGTTGTATCGCTTTCCGGACGGCAGCTTGACCAACGCGGCCTCTCCATAGGGGCTTTCCAGGATGCGCCGGCCCGCCCGGTTCATAAGGCCGGCGATGTCACCGGCGAGATTGATCAGCCTGAGCTGTGCGTATCCCGCCGGCGGAGCCGGGGGCGCCTCCCACAGCTTTGCACAGTACTCTGTGCTGGAACCGCAATTAGGACCTTCAAACGCAGTGGCGGTATAGCGACTGTTCGAATGAAGGTCCATTTCCGCGTTCTCGAAATCCCTGGGCAGATTCCCTGCGCCGGCTGTGCCCAGCTTGCGTATGCCGGAGATGACCGTGACATAGCGACTGAAACGCCCAGGTTGCAGATTCCGGATGATGCGTCTGCCATCAAGATAAACGTCAACCGGTCCATCCGCCAGGTTAAAAACACGCAATCGCGAGCGACTCGCGGCTGCTGAACTGGGCGCCGCGTACAGAAGTGTCAGAAGAAGGGATGCAACCGCACAGGCCAGCCGCACGACGACCAACACCTGTCTCATTTTTGCCTCCTGCGGAAAGCCATGCGCATGGATCGTTGCCTGTGAGAATCAACGTGGATTCATTGGCGGTCATCGACGTTCCGCCACATCTGTCTCTATTCTAATTCGCTGCGGGCGCCCGGTTTTCACACGACGAGTCAGCTTCACCCTTCACGAACGCGGAATGATCGGCAGCACGACGTGCGACGGATGCTGCGCGTCGTGCAGGATCGTCTGCACCGCCACGCACAACTCGGCATCCTGTCCCAGCGCATGACCCGTGTTTGGGTTGCGGTCGAAGCGCGGGAAGTTGCTGCTCGACACCTCCAACCGGATGCGGTGTCCGGCCTTGAACAGATTGCTGGTGACCGACAGATCGATCGTGTACTCGTAGACCTGCCCCGGCGTCACGAGCGTGGTCTGCTCCATCGACGTGCGACAACGCGCGCGGATGATCCCGTCCTGGACGTTGCGAGCGTAACCGCAGGGACCTACGTCCACCAGCTTCGCCGTGAAGTCCGTGTCGCGCGCGCTGGTCGCTGCCCACAGATGGACCTGCAGCGGGCCGGTGACTTCCACGTCCCGTTCGAGTGGCGCCGTGGTATAGACCAGCACGTCGGGGCGCGCCTCGATCTCGCGTTGATCGTAGGCCCCAGCAGGCAGCGCCGTCTGCGAACAACACAGCCCGCCGCCACGCGTCTGCACCGGGTGGCGCGGGTCATACACATAGGTGTCCACCGGCTCATCCGCAGGCTTATGCGGGCCCAGCGTGCCATCGCCATGCAGCGTGTTGGCCGCCCCGCCACTGTGCAGGTAATAGGGCGTGTACTGCGTGCGCGCCAATGGCCATTCGTGCTCGTCGCGCCAGCGATTTTCGCCCATGACGAACAGGCGCACCGGTGGCTCGCCGGCGATGCCGTTGTCGATCCCCTTGAGCCAGTAATCAAACCAGCGCAACTGCAATTCATCCGGCAGCACCACCATGGAGGAAGCCTGCGTGCCAAAGTCAACTTCGCCCACGAAGCCTTCCAGCGGACCATGCAACCAGGGTCCCATCACCACGCGCTGCTGCGTGCGCGCCCCTTCCCCGCCCAACTTCCGGATGGCCGCAAAGTCATAGAGCGTGCTGCGTGCGAAGATGTCATACCAGCCACCGATATGCAACGCCGGGATCTGAACGCGCTGGTGCGGGCAGACCATGCGCCCCCAGAAATCATCGTGGGTGGGATGGTCGAGCAGATCCGATAGATAAGTGACGATGCCTTGCCGGCCGATGAACGGCACCTCGGCCACCGGCAGATGCATGAACGTCTTGCGCTGCGCCATCTCGTCGATCACGGCCAGTAACTCCGCCGTGAGTCTATCCTTCTCCGCCTGGCTCCCTGGCGCGCGCATGATCGCCATCTGGGCGCCTGCCCCCAGGAACCAGCTCACGGCCACGCCCAGCGACGCCGCGCCGCCAATGTAGAAAAGATCGTAGGGATCACAAAAAGTCACCAGCGGGATGATGGTCTTGAGCGCAGGCGGCTGTGTGGCTGCGGCTGCCCATTGCGTATAGCCGACGTAGGAGCCGCCGAACATCCCAACCTGGCCATTCGCCCAGGGTTGGTGAGCCGCCCACTCGACCGTGTCGTATCCATCGTCCAGTTCGTGCACGAACGGATAGCCGTCGCCGTCCGAGTTCCAGCGGCCACGGGTGTCCTGGATCACGACGGCATAACCACGTTCGGCGGCGATCAGGGCGAATCCCACGCTGGAGGCCGCCTTTCCATACGGCGTGCGCTGCAGCAAAACCGGTAACGCATCGGTCGTATCCGGCCGGTAGATGTCGGCGCGCAGCGTCACGCCATCGCGCATCCGCGCTTCGACGTCACGTTCGACGATCAGTGTCTTGCTCATGAGCTTTCCTATTCCCTTCTTGGTGTTCTTGGTGTCCTTGCTGAAAGTCCTCTTCAGAGGGGTGGTTCCAATGATTAACGCAGCCAGCGGTCCAACCAGGGGAGCACACGCGTCCCGTGCCATTTGTGCGGGCCATCGAACACGTCGATATCCAACCGTTCCTGCACGCCCAGCAGGTCATACGCAGCTTGTGAGATGTTGTACTGTTCCAACACATTGTCGATGCCGCGCGGGCCGTTCAACGGGTCCTGCCGGCCGGACTCGATCAGCAGCGGGCGTGGCGCAATCAGCGCACCCAGGTCGCCCATATCGGCGGTCTCCCATAGATGTGGCACGTAGTTACAATCACAGTTGTCTGACAGGTGCAGCAGCGAATCCTTCACACCGTAGAAGTAACCGCTGATCACGGCGCAGTCCACCCGCTCGTCCAGCGCCGACAACCACAATGTCTGCAACCCACCACCCGACAGACCGATGCAGGCCACCTTCTCGCCCTGGCATTCGGGGCGCGTCGCGATATAGTCAAGCAGTCGCATCAAATCCCACGCCCACATGCCGGCAACGGTGAGCCCCAGCGGCAGACCCATGTGCGCCAGTTGATGGCACGAGGAATTGAACAACTGGTCGGGGCTTTGCGAGAACGACTCGCGCCGTTCGCCAAAGCCACGCGCGTCGGGGCAAAACACGATGTAGCCATGCTGCGCCGCTTCCTGCCCATAGTTGTAGTTGTACTCATGTACGCGCTGCCCCACGGCCGGGTTATCCGTCAAACCGGCGACCGTGAGCTTGCCGGCGCTGTCGTGCCCGTGCGCGGCGATGACGGCAGGGACCGTCGAGACACGCGAGCCTCCCTGTCCTGACACTCCGGCGGTTGTGATCCTGTCCGGCACCAGCACGTACAGTGGCATCGTCACGCCGGGTTCGGTATCGATCTCCACCCGTTCGCGCCGATAGCCGTCACAGGGCGCCACCTCGGTAACGCGCGCGTTCAACGCGGTGGGCACCATACGATCCAAACCGAGCAACTGGCGCAACGCCGTCTGTAGCTCGCGCCGCCAAACGCGCCATTCGTCCAGGTCGCGCGCACGGAACCCAATCTGGCGGCTGACAGCATCAAACCTGCGCTTGAGAGCAGCTTCACTCGTGTAAAAGTCTTGCATAAGTCCCCTATAGATCACACAGACGATACGCGCTGCGGATCGCTTCGATGGGATCACCCTTAGGAATGAACTCGTGACCGACGTAGCCGTCGTAATCGGCCTCCGCGATTGCGCGAATGATGGGCGGATAGTTCAGCTCTTGCGTGTCATCCATGTCACGCCGGCCTGGGTTGCCGGCGGTGTGGAAATGGCCGATGTAGGCGACGCTGTCGCGGATGGTGCGGATGATGTCACCCTCCATGATCTGCATGTGGTAAATGTCGTACAGCAGTTTGACGCGCGGCGAATTCACCATCTTCATCACCTGCACACCCCACGCCGTGTGGTCGCACTGGTAGTCTTTGTGATCGACCTTGGAGTTCAGCAGTTCGAGGACCAGGGTAACCCCCTTCTGCTCTGCCGGCTTTGCCACGCGCCGCAAACCCTCGGCGGTGTTCGCTGCACCCTCCTCGTCGCCCAGCCCATTCCGGTTGCCCGAAAACACGATCAGGTTGGGGATCTGATAACTCACAGCCAGTTCAAGGTACTGGTTGATCTCATCCTCAATGCGGTTGTGGTTCTCGCGCCGGTTCAGGCCATCCTGCAACGAGGCGTGGCCGCCATGCGTGGCGATCACCAGGCCCGCGTCGCGCGCCACGTTCCACAGTTCGCGCGGCAACAGTTCCACCGCCACGTAGCCGACCTGCTTCGCTTCCTTGAAGAATCGCTGCGGCTGCATGCCATCGCGGTCAAAACACCACCAGCTTAAGGATTGCTTGATTTTGCTCATAACTCTAGTTTTCGC
>JAMDDR010000452.1:6245-7074 GCA_023488685.1 Chloroflexota bacterium
AATCTCCAATCTCTAACAACCAGCAACTAGCCACCAGCGACCAGCTCCACAGGGCGGCCTGTGCGCATGGATTCGTTCGCCGCCACGCTGATTTCCAGCGTCTTCACCGCATCGGGGTAAGTCGAGCGAATGCGCGAACGATCCCCCGAGCGGACTGCATCCAGGAAGATGCGATCTTCGAGCGCAAAGATATCCGGTTCGCCCTTGATTTCCTGCGCTTCCTGCCCTACCCGCTTGATCGTGACGGTGTGCTCCCACCCGCTAAAGCTGCAGGCTGTTTTGCTTGCATAGATGTCGAGCCACACGCCGCCGCCTGCGTTCGACGCCGTGCAGGCCATCAGGTTGGCCACGCCGCCGTTCCGTAGCTTGATGTTCACCGCCGCCGCATCCTCGATGCTGTATCCGGGGATGTCGCGATTGAAACCATGCGCGGCGTAGGCAAACACCTCCTCCGCCTCACCGCACAGGTAGCGTAACAGGTCGACCGTGTGCGTCACCTGCTCCAGGAACTGGCCCCCGCTTTTATCCTTTTGAATCCACCAATGAACGATGGAGTAATCAGGCCCCGGTCTTGGGGAACCGCCGATCCAGCCCCCGTGCACCAGGGCGGGCGGATCATCTGCCAGCAACGCTCGCACGGCATTCACACCCTGCCGCTGCCGGTTCATGTACCCCGCGCAGGTGAGCAGGCCGCTGCGTTCGATCTCAGCCGCCAATTCGCGCGCCAACCCCAGGTCCAGCCCCACGGGCTTTTCAATGAAGAACGGGACGCCCGCAGCCGTGGCCGCCCGCTCGGCGTCGCCATGTGCAAACGGTGGCAGCAGGATGT
>JAMDDR010000431.1 GCA_023488685.1 Chloroflexota bacterium
GTGACCGTGATCCCGGCGGCAGATATCTTCTGACACGACTCGCTTTACAATCCTGGTTGAGGTGACATGTGAACACAGCGGTCGAGCAAATTATCAAACAAGCAGAGCAACTCAGTCTCGCTGAGCAACTGGAGCTGATTGCCCATCTGGCGCAACGTTCACGCGTGTTAGCCGAAGTTCAAATGCCGCGCCGGAAGTGGAGCGAGATGGCAGGAATCATTGACTATCCTCTCTTCGGAGAGGATGTGCAGGCGTACATCTCGCGGACACGCGAAGAGAGCGATCGTATGCGCGAAGAAGGGCTGCGTGGCATGCGTGATGAGAACCAATGAGAGCGATTGATGCTCTCCCTCAGGGCACGCTCGCTTTTCTAGACACCGCGCCGCTGGTGTACTTTGTCGAGCGTGTCTCCCCCTTTTTTTCGATTACAGAAGCCATATTCCAGCGCATTGATACTGGCGAAATAAGGGTAGTCACCTCACCAGTCACGCTTGCCGAATGCTTGGTAGTGCCACTGCGTAAGGGCGATACAAAGCTTCAGCATCTTTTTGTTGATTTCATTACCGCTGGGCCTAATACAGCATTTGTAGAGATCAATGCAACAATTGCACACACAGTAGCCGACCTGCGCGCCCGTTACAATTTGGCATTGTCCGATTCATTCCAGATCGCCGTTGCCTTAAGTACGAGATGTAACGCCTTCCTCACGAACGACACTCGGCTGCAACGTGTGGCCGAGATACGTGTGCTCATCCTTGAGGACTTAGATGTCTGACTTCTCGGAGAAGTCAGACATCTGGCACGACTCGCTTTACCTGAGCATGCGATCATATTCAGTATGATCGCCAATCCAGAGCCATGTCACGGTGTCGCCTTCGAGCACCCCCAGAGCTCGATAAGCAAGACCAATTCTCACGGAGTAGAGTGGCACCGATTCCCTCACTCTCTTAAACATCAATCCCGGATAGCGATTCCCGAGGATTCACCTTCAGCCATTGCCGATGCGATAAAAGCCGCAAGCCTTGCCTCGTCAGTGGCAGCGAATTGTGCATCCCACCATGCCTCATCCGCCTCGACCTGAGCCTGACCTCCCTTGGCAACACGAGCACGCGCCTGTAGGAACAGGACGTACTCATACACCTGCGCCTTGCGCTCATCAGGCATGGTTGCCACAATCGCGGCGATGGCCTGCGTGTAGTCAATCTGAGGAGAGGATTGCGAATGCATGTGCTCATTGTCCCATAAACAGGGGACAAAGCTGCCACGTTAAGCGCCACATGTTTGACTTCTCCGAGAAGTCAGACATGTGGCGGAAGGTTGTCTGTTTATTTCATCTGTTGCTGGCTTGCTTCCATGTACGCCCGCAACAACGCGTTGATGCGTGTCTGATACCCCCGCCCCTGTGCCTTGAACCATGCCAACACGTCACTGTCTACACGCAACGTAAGTTGTGCTTTGCCCGGTACTGGTTTTAAACCTCGCCTGACGACAGCCTTGGCAAACATTTCTGGTGTGATTTCAGGTGCGTCTGAAAGGTCAATGTTTTCATCCTTCATTGCATCCACACGCGCCCAATCAGTGAGCGACTTGTTCCCAGTAATTCGTTTCTTCATACCTGGTTGCTTTTCTCACAGAGATGATCCTGATCACGTCGCTTTCTTCGGTGTGGACGATCAGAACAACGTGACCCTCAAGAAGTCCGAGTGTGAGGAAGCGAGACTCGCCATAGTCAGCACGGGTATCCTCGACAGTAACCATGTTGCCTTCGAAAGCTTCCTCAACACCTGCGAAATCGATGCCGTGTTTTTGGAGGTTGGCTCGACGTTTGGCTTCATCCCACTCGAATCGCATTAGCACTATTGTAGTTACAAAATGTATTGACGTCAAGGCATCGCTGGTGCGCGTTAACGCGGGCTGGCGCGGAGTAGTATCCTTTTTCCATTCACCTGGCTCTAATACACAGATGAAACTGTCACTCTGCTGCTGGGCGGTTGGGCGGTCGTATCACATCAAGCCATACAATGACGCGGCGCAAGGTCTAATGTTGTGTCTGTGGCATGTATGCCGTTACGAGAGACCATAAGTTAAACAACCATGCGAAACACAATTGGTATCAAGGGTGCCAGAGAGAACAACCTGAAGAATATCAGTGTGGAGATCCCGCGCGAGCAACTGGTCGTGCTGACTGGCTTGAGCGGCTCGGGCAAGTCGTCGTTGGCGTTCGAGACCATCTACGCCGAGGGCCAGCGCCGCTTCCTGGAGTCGCTGTCGGCCTACTCGCGCAAGTATGTGGCGCAACTGAAGAAGCCCGATGTGGATTTCATCTACGGGTTGTCGCCGGTCATCTCCATCGAGCAGAAGTCGGTCAGCAAGAACCCGCGCTCCACCGTCGGCACCATGACCGACATCTTCGACTACCTGCGTGTGCTGTACGCCACCAGCGGCACGCCGCACTGCCCCTACTGCCAGCAGGAGGTGCCCGTGCGCAGCGCGGTGCAGATGGCCGAACACGTCCTGTCGCTGCCCAAGGGAAGCGTGATCGAAGTGGATGCGCCGGTATTCAAGATCTACGGCGAGGATTATCCCTTCCTGCTGGGCGACGTGCGCAGCAAGGGCTATCGGCGCATGCGCATCGACGACGAGCTGGTGGACATCAGCAATGAGATCGAACTCGACGAGACGGTGACCTACGCCATGGAGGTCGTCATCGATACGGTTGTGGTCAAGCCGGACATCTACAAGAACCTGGTCGTGTCGATCGAGAACGGGTTGCGTGTGGGCGAGGGCTTCCTGCGCTTCCGCATCCTGACGCCGGACAAAGTAGGGGCTCGCAAGATCGAGGATTGGTACGACAGCTTTGCCTGTCCCGAGCACTTCGTCACCTTCGGCGAGACGGAGGCCTGGTACTTCTCGTTTAACGAGCCGGACGCGTGGTGTCCCACCTGCATGGGTCTGGGCATGTACCTGCACGTGCACCCGGATCTGCTGGTGCCGGACAAGACCCGCAGCATCAAGGGTGGCGCCTTTATCCCCGAGGCCTTCCACTACGACAAAAACCTGTGGCCCACCCGGCTGATGCATAGCGTGGCGGTACATTACGGGTTCGGCCTGGACACACCATTCAAGGACCTGCCGCCGCACGCCGTGGACATTGTGCTGTACGGCACCAAAGGCGAGCGCTTCCCGCTGGTGTTGCCGGAGGGCACAGCCAAAGGCGACGAACACGTGGGCAAGCTGTTCCGCTTCGACGGCATCATCAACGAAATCGAGCGGCGCTATCGCCAGTATCGCCGCCAGAAGGTGGCGCACCACTGGATGGAGGAATATCTGAAGCGGGTGATGGTGGAACAGCCGTGCCCCGACTGCGACGGCAACAAGCTCAAGCCGCAGCGGCTGCTGGTTACCATCGGTGATCGGTACGACCTGGGAACGAATGGCCATTCTCACAAGCACAGCGCCATCGGCGGCAAGAACATTATCGAGCTGGGCGACATGACGCTGTCGGACCTGGAAGCGTTTCTGTCCAACCTGCCACCACCGTCGCGCCAGCGCCAGGCCGGCGAACAGGTCAAGCGCGAGGTGATCGCCCGGCTTGATCTGTTGCTCGATATCGGCCTGGGTTATCTGAGCCTGAACCGCAGGGCCGCCACGCTCTCGGGCGGCGAGTCACAACGCATTCGGCTATCGGTGCAGATCGGTTCGGAGTTGCAGGGGATGCTGTATGTGCTGGATGAGCCGAGCATCGGTTTGCACCCGCTCGACAACGAGAAGATGATCCACACGCTGCAGCGCCTGCGCGACATCGGCAACACGGTCATCGTCGTGGAGCACGACGAGGCTACCATCCGCGCCGCCGACCACATCATCGAGATCGGCCCTGGTCCGGGGGTGCACGGCGGGCAGATTGTAGCGCAGGGTTCGCCCGCGCAGGTCATCGCAGACCCTCATTCGCTGACCGGCGCATACCTTAGCGGCCGGCGCAGCATCCCCATGCCGGCGGCACACCGCGCCCGTAGCGACAAGGTGCTGGTCATCCGTGGCGCGCAACAGAACAACCTCAAGTGCATCGACGTGGAGATCCCATTGGGCCTCCTGGTGTGTATCACCGGCGTGTCCGGGTCGGGCAAGAGCACGTTGGTGAACGAAATTCTGTACAAGCGGCTGTACTCAGTGTTTCACGACAGCCGTGTGTTGCCAGGCATACACCTCGCTATCGATGGGATCGAGCACCTGCATGATGTCATCAACATCGACCAGAGCCCCATCGGCCGCACGCCGAACTCGAACCCAGCCACCTACGTGGGTGTTTACGATGCCATGCGGCAGTTGTTTGCCGGCACAGCGGAGAGCGCGGCACACGGCTACACCGCTTCGCGCTTTAGCTTCAACGTCAAGGGCGGGCGCTGCGAGGAATGTGGCGGGCGGGGCTATATCACGACGGCGCTGCAATTCCTGCCGGAAGTCGAAGTGGTGTGCCAGGCGTGCAAGGGCGCCCGCTATAACGAAGAGACGCTGGAGGTAACCTACCGCGGCAAGAACATCGCGCAAGTGCTCGATATGTCCATCGAAGCGGCGGCCACGTTCTTCAAGGACGAGGCGCTGATCGCGCACAAGCTCGGCGTGCTCAACCAGCTTGGTATGGGCTACCTCAAACTCGGCCAGTCATCCAGCACCATCTCGGGCGGCGAGGCACAACGGATCAAGCTGGCCTACGAGTTGAGCAAGGTCAAACGCGGCGGGCGTAACTTCTATATCCTTGACGAGCCGACCACCGGGCTGCATCTGGCCGATATTCAACGCTTGCTGGACAGCCTGAACCGGCTGGTGGACGCGGGCAACACGGTGCTGGTGATCGAGCACCAACTGGACGTGATCAAGTCCGCCGATTGGGTGATCGACCTGGGCCCGGAGGGCGGCAACAACGGCGGCCGGGTCATCGCGCAGGGCATCCCCGAGGAGATTGCGCAATCCGAGCACTCTTACACCGGTGAGTACCTGCGCCGGGTGCTTCCAGAGGCTGTACTGGCCTGATGGCTGCAGCCATCAGGCCAGAAGGACCTTCTCAAGTCCTATCTCATCTCATAGAGTGCGACCACACCCTTCGCAAATGTGATGACTCTGTCGCGTAGCTCCTGCGGTTCCAGCACCTCGACTTGCGGGCCGAGGCTCAGCACGTAGTGACAGCCCTCTTCGATCACGTCAAATACCACGTCGAGCTTGACCCAACCCTCTGTGTCGGGCTGGGCCTCATGCTCGATGCGTGCGTAACGCCATGTGGCGCGGATGCGCGGCAGCGCCGCCGGCAGCACACGCAAGGTCGCGGGATAACGCGGCAGAGCGGCCTGGAAGTCAACCTTCGACTGTTCCCAGTAGGCCGCCAGATCGAAATCCGGCATGTGCGCGCAGGGCTGGTCCATCATCCTGGCGCTTCGCACGCGCGAGACACGGTAAGTGCGAATCGACCCGAAGGGTCGACGCGATCCTTCAGATTGACACGATCCTTCGGATCGACCCTCGTCATCGACTGCGGCCACCAGATACCACACGCTGCCCTTTGCCACCAGGCCTTGCGGATCGACGAGCCGTTCCACCGTTTTTTCGTCGCTGCGCTGATAGGTCACGTACAGCTTACGGGCCTGCCAGACGGCATCAAGCAATACCGGCAGATACGGAATCTCTTCGGTCGTACGGCTCCAACCCGTGACATCCACATAAATGCGCTTGCTCGCGTACTCCGCATTGCGCCGGTACATCGCCGGGAGCGCCGCCAATAGCTTCATAAACGCGCCCTCCGAGGCTTTGTCCAATCCCAGGTCGGACAGCACGCGGGCGGGCGTGGTGAGGAAGAGCGCCTGCACCTCGTCCGGGTTGAGCCCGGTCAGGGCGTTGAGTACAACGTTTGTCCGATATTCGTCCAGCAGCGCCCACCCGCCGCCAGCGCCGCGCTCCGCAGTCACCGGGATGCCTGAAACGCTCAACGCCTGCATGTCACGGTGGATGGTGCGTTCCGACACCTCCAACCGCTGCGCCAGCTCACGTGCGGTGATACGCTGGTGCACCTGCAAGTGCAACAGGATCGAAAGCAGCCGGTCAGCACGCATGGAATATCCCTCCTCACCCCAGTTTAAATCGCACCCTTACTCTACCTGAAATAAGACACAAGATGTCATGAATTGTGGATACAGTATTCGTCGCGGCAAGGGCGTGTTCTATCGACCACGTCTACCGCAAGGAGGGTGTGAAAACTAAAATGGCGCAACAGAAGCAGGAACAAACGCGGACCGGCCTGCGGCGTGGGCGACCGCACATGCCAAAAGGTTATGGCGTCCCAGAAGACGATCAGGGATTGCTCGATTGGACCCACGTGCAGGAACGGATGACTGCAGCGCGTCACTACTGGATCTGCACCAGCCGCCCGGATGGGCGCCCCCACGCCACACCGATCTGGGGGGTGTGGGTGGACGACGTGCTGTATATCGAGGGCGCACCAGAAACGCGCCGGGGGCGCAACATCGCAGCCAACCCGGCCGTGTCAGCGCACCTGGAAAGCGGTGAGGATGTGCTCATCCTGGAGGGTGAGGCGCATGAGATCGTACAGCCGGATAAGACGCTGGCCGCCCGCCTGGTCGAAGTGTATGGTGAAAAGTACGCTTATGCCGGCTATCGGCCCACGCCGCAGAACTGGGATAGCGGTGGTCTATACGCCATTCAACCACGGGTGGTCATCGCCTGGACGAAGTTCCCACAAGACGCGACACGCTGGATGCTCGACGAACGCAAATAGCGGATCCTCCCGCAGGGTATCCTGCGGGAGGATCCATTTCTATTCCATGTGTGTCCAGCCGGTCACTCGTCGAACAGCACGTCTGCCGGCATACCAGCCTTGAGCCGGCTGTCGGCGTTCGGCACGCGCACAGTCACCGCAAACACCAGCTTGGCGCGATCCTCTTTGGATTGCACGTTGCTGGGCGTAAACTCAGCCTTGCTGGCAATCCTGGTCACGTGGCCGCTAAAGCTTTCACCAGGATAGGCATCCACACTCACCCGCACGGTGTCACCT
>JAMDDR010000188.1:0-1927 GCA_023488685.1 Chloroflexota bacterium
GTATAATACCTTCCTCCATCGACCAACCGAGCCGGGGAACAACCACTTCAATAGGCATGGGAACTCCTATGCAGAAGTCAGGAGTCAGGAGTCAGGAGTCAGGAGTCGGAAGTACTTCAAATTCCAACTTCCGGACCCTGTGCCCCAATTCTAACAACTCCTTCCTATTACTTTCTTTTGACTCCAATCTCCTGACTTCTGTCTCCTGACTCCTGACTACTCATCCAAAAGATCGCGAATCGCCTGTTCGACCGTTTGCGAGTTCGGGATCACGGCCGTTTCCAGCGTTGGGCTGTAGGGGATCGGCACGTGCGCGCCGTTCAGCCGGCGGATGGGGGCGTCCAGGTCGTCGAAGGCAGCGTCCGCCACCTGCGCCGCGATCTCTGCGCCGATGCCGCTGGGGCCATATGTCTCGTCGGCGATGAGCAGCCGGCCGGTCTTGTGCACCGATTGCAGGATGGTCGCAGAGTCCAGCGGCGCGAGCGAGCGCGGGTCGATCACCTCGACGTCGATGCCCTCGCGGGCGAGACGTTCGCACGCATCCAATGTTTTCCTGACCATCACGGACAGCGCCACGACAGTCATGTGGCAGTCGTTGCCGCCGGGGCGCACCACGCTGGCCTGACCAAACGGGATCGTGTATTCCTCCTCAGGAACGGGTCCCTTGGTGTTCAGCAACGCGCGATGCTCGAAGAACAGCACCGGGTCATCACTGCGGATGGCGGTCTTCAGAAGGCCTTTGGCATCGTAGGGTGTGGTGGGCAGGACGACGCGGAACCCCGGGATGTGGGTGAAGATGGGGTAGTAGCTGCCGGAATGGTGCGTGGCCGATGAGTTGCCGACGCCGATGCAACCGCGGATGACGATGGGCATTTTGAGCCGGCCGCTGCTCATGTATTGCATCTTGCAGACCTGGTTGAGCATTTCACCCAGTGCGTCCAGGCCGAAGTCGACGAACATCAGGTCGACCACGGGCCGCGTGCCAGTCATGGCCGCGCCGGTGCACAACCCCACGAAGCCGCGTTCGCTGATGGGGGTGTCGCGCAGGCGCATGGGGCCGTACAGGTCGTACAGGCCGGTGGTGGTGTTGAAATTGCCGCCGCGCGGGCCGATGCCCTCGCCGACGACGAAGATGGACGGGTCTTTCGCCATTTCTTCGGCCAGCCCTTCGCGGGCGGCTGAGGTGTAAGTGAGTTCACGCATGGTTGTTGGTTGCTGGTCACTGGCTATAAGCTGAAAACGTGCTCGGTCGCCGTGGCCGGATCGGGCCAGGGGCTGTCTTTGGCGAATTGAGCGGCTTCGTCGATACAGGCGCGCACGTCGGCATCGATGGCCGCCAGTTCGGTTTCGCCGGCCACACCGCTGGTCAGCAAATGTGCGCCCATGTGCTTGATCGGGTCACGCGCCTTCCAGGACTCGACTTCTTCTGTCGTACGATAGCCGGCGTCGCGCATGCCTTCAGCGTGCGCGCGAGTGCGGTAGGTGCGGCACTCCAGCAGGGTAGGGCCGTTGCCGGCACGCGCGCGCTGCACCGCCTCGCCGGCGGCCTGATGCACGGCCAGGACATCGTTGCCGTCCACCTGCAGACCAGGCATGCCATAGCTCGCGGCGCGTGACGCGACGTCAGGATTCTTTGTCGCGTAGGAAAAGGCGATCTCGGTGGCATACTGGTTGTTTTCGCACACGAACAGCGTGGGCAACCCCCAGGCGGCGGCCAGGTTCAATCCTTCGTGGAAAGCACCATTGTTTACAGCGCCATCGCCGAAGAAGGCGACGCCGACGCGGTCGGTGTTGAGCAACTTGAAGCTGTAGCCCGCGCCGGCTGCCTGCAGGATGCACGCCGCGACAATGCCGCTGGTGCCCATCAGCCCGACCTCGGGCGAGAACAGGTGCATACTGCCGCCGCGCCCGCGCGAACTGCCGGTGG
>JAMDDR010000188.1:2005-7032 GCA_023488685.1 Chloroflexota bacterium
CCGGTGGTGCGGCCATATAACTCGGCAATGACCTCGCGTGGGGGCACGCCTTTAGCTAACGCGTGGCCATGGCCGCGATGCGTACTGAACACGGCATCGTCCCTGCGCAGGTGCGCGCAGACCCCCGTCGCGATGGCTTCCTCACCGATGTAGGTGTGGCAGGCGCCATGGATCAGCCCGGCCTGGAACGACTTGGCCAGTTGTTCCTCGCAGCGCCGGATCACCAGCATCTGGCGATACAACGCCAGCAACTCGTCCTTCGTTAACGTCATACGGATATCTCCCATGAATCACGCACAGATTTTGCAGATAACGGGAACGATCTGTGGAGTCTGCACCAGGCGCAGACTTCCATGGACACTAATCGGATGGCCACAGGATACTACCGCCGGCATTCATCGCCAAGTTGCCGCCGTCGACCGGCAAAAGCACGCCTGTGATGGCGCGGCCTGCGTCCGAACAGAGCAGCAGCGCCGCGCCGATAAAATCGCCTGGCTCCAGCATACGCCCGAGGGGTATCCCGGACAGGAATCGGTCGTGCATGTTCTGCGCCATGTGCGGGTCCATGGCCGCCATTTGATTCTTCAGGCCAGGCGTGAGAATCTGAGCCGGCTGGATGGCGTTCACCCGGATGCCCTGGCGCGCATATTCGAGCGCCAGTTCCCTGGTCAACTGGTTGACGCCTGCCTTGGCACAACTATAGGGTAGATTGCCTCGACCCATGCCCGACGAGCCCGCGATTGAACTGATGTTGAGAATGCGCCCGCCGGTGGCCTGGTTCAACATGCGGCGGATGGCCTGTTGCGAGCACAGGAAATAGCCGGTGAGACTGACAGCCAGGGTCCTGTTCCATGCGTCCAGGCTCAGTTCATGTGGACGGACACGACTGGGGAATGCGAACGGCACGTTGATGAGAATATCGACCCGGCCGAAAAGATGGTCAACTTCAAGGAACAAATGCTCGACATCGGCCGGGTTGGAGATGTCACAGTGTATGGCAGCCGTTGCACGTCCTGCGGTGCGGATCCCGGCAGCGGTTGCTTCCACGCCGGCATCGTCGATGTCGGATACGACGATGTCAGCACCTTGCTGCGCAAATGCTAGTGCCAGAGTGTGACCAATGCCGCCACGTGCACTGGCTCCGGTTATGACGGCCACCTTCCCGCTCAAGTTGAAAACGTCAGTGGGCATCCTATTAACCTCTTGTTTTTGTTAAGTCGCCTGGATATGTGGTATTATACATCGAAATGGTTAACTGATAACAATTAACCAATTCTTAGTTGGTATTTATGTCTGCTAACAACTTCTCACCCAAAGATATATTCAGCCAATGTGTGCAGATTGGCGTCGTCGTCAAAGACCTGGATCAGAGAATGAAGGCGTTGACAGAGATCTTCGGAATAGGTCCTTTCCGAGTCGTCAATTGGCCACCGCCAGGACGTGACGATATGCAGCGACAGTATTATGGGCAACCAGGCGATTTTACTGCGCGGATGGCCTTCACCGAATTAGGCACGGTGGAGCTTGAGTTGATCGAACCAGGGGAAGGCCAAAGCATCTGGGCCGATTTCCTGCGCGATCATGGCGAAGGCATCCACCATATCCGCTTCAATACCTTCGACATGGCGCCTGTGATAAACTACCTGGGCGAGTGTGGGGTAGGGATCAGCCAATCCGGGCTGGGTATACGTGTCGGCACGAGTTGGGCCAACTTCGATACTGAAGACAAGGTCGGGTTCACCGTCGAGCTTATGAAGGCGGTGGCGGGCACCGATGGGCGCACCCCAAAAATCGTCGAAGGTAACGTGTTGGACTGATTCGGGTCAGAGTGGATCAACGAAGCATGTTGAGTGACATACATCAAGATACGCTTGCAGCACCTTTGAACCGCACGTTGAGCGATCATATCGCCGAAAGGTTGCGGCAAGCGATCCTAACCAAGCAACTGGCACCAGGCCAGCGCATCGTCGAACGCGACCTGGCCGAAGCCATGCAGACGAGCCGGGGGCCGGTGCGCGACGCGCTCAAGATCCTGGAGAATGAAGGGCTGGTCATCCACAGCGCGCATCGCGGCACCATCGTGGCCCAACTGACGATCGACGACGTCGAAGAGATCTACTCCGTACGAGAAGCACTCGAACTGCTGGCGCTGCGATACACGATCAAACGAGCCACGGACGACCAGATTCGTGAGCTTGGACGTATCGTGGATCGGATGGCTGAAATCGTACAACGGGAATACACCCAGAATGAAGCCACCGACCTGGATCTGGAGTTCCATCGCGCGCTGGTTCAGATGTCGGGCCACAAACGGGTGCAGGCATTGTGGGAGGAATTGAGTTCGCAGACTCGATTGCTGCTGTTAACCCACCGCTTGAAGCACCCCATGGACCTGAAGGACATCGGTGTCGATTACCACCGGCGCGTGGTCGAAGCGGTGAGCGATCGCGACACCGAGCGCGCGCTGGAAGAGCTGCACAAGCACCTGCGAGCCTCGTTCGATGGGATCGTGGGCGGGGTTACGGATACCCAGACGCCGGCGGACGAAGGGATATAGGAGCAACCAGGCGACCGTCGAACTGCTCCGACCCTACGACCGTATCCAGGGGAAACTGAACCGGTCGCCGGTCGCGCTGCGAGCGGTAAATCGCGGTGAACAACTCGACCGACTTGCGCCCTTCGCGACCTGTCACCATTGGTTCGCGCTGCATCAGGATCGATTGCAGGAAATTCTGTATTTGACGTTTGTGATAGTGGGTCATCACGTCGAGTGTTTGACAGCGCACCTCGTCTTCGGCCTGCCGGGCCTTCAGAAAATGCTCCTCTCCGGGGATCGTCCACACGTCGTTGATGGGTGGATCCACCGACTTGGTGACGCCGGAGATGAAAGGCGAGCCCCCATCCGTCTGTACGCCCACCGACGCGCCGTTCTGGCCGTGGATGTGAATCCTGCCGTAGAAGCCGGGCTTCTGCGCGTTGCTGACTAAGAGCGTGCCCAAGGCACCGTTGTAGAAGCGCAACACAGCAACGGCGGTATCTTCCACCTCGATATAGGGGTGATTGAGATTCGCCCAGTATCCGAACACCTCGGCAATCGGCCCCATGAGCCATTGAAAGAGATCAAGTTGGTGGGTGGTCTGCGTCAGCAACACGCCGCCGCCCTCAGTTGCCCAGCGCCCGCGCCAGGCATTCATCTGGTAGTAAGCCTGATCGCGCCAACCCATCACGGTGAGTGTGCCCAACGCAGGCCGGCCGATCTTCCCGGCGTCGATGGCTTGCTTGACGCGTTGAACGGGCTCGTATAAACGCCGCTGGCTGATCACGCCCAGCGTTACCCCGGCTTGTTCTGCAGCGGTGATAGCGCGATCACACCCTGCCAGATCGATCGCCAGCGGTTTTTCGACCAGCACATGTATGCCGGCACGAGCGCATGCCTCCACCATGTCGGGGTGGGAAGCGTGTGGGGTACAGATTGAAACTGCCTGGATACCGGGATGGCGCAGCATCTCAGCGACGTTTGTGTAAGCTGCGACACCATAACGGCGCGCGAAGGCGGCGGTTCGGGTGGGATCGGCGCCACAAACGGCCAGGAAGTTCGATTCATCCAATGAACGAAGTGCCGCGGCGTGTGTCTCACCCACCTTGCCGCAACCGATGAGCGCTGTGCCAAGTGTTTGCATTTGCATCCTTCCTAGCATAACATAGACAGTTGCCATGTCAACGGTTGACAGTTGACAATACTTTTTGCTGATGGTATAACCTTAACGGTTTGGTTGACAGTTGACCGATGCTACAACTGAGGAGGTATGTGGACGGTTGACGTACAACCAGACGATGCGATCCTCACACCCACCGCTTGTCACGTAGATTGTTTGGCTAGCCGAGATGCGCGAACAGGAGACGTGCCGTGATACAGATAGCAAAGACAGAGCTTCAGAATGAGCATCGACCTGCTCCGTACGAACGAGCTGTTTTCGCAAGATTCTCCATCCTTATGCAAGCGCATAAGGCCCTAATGCGCTTGCATTGGGGATCCGTGGCAACCTCTTTGCCATATATGTTGTGATTCCAGAACGCCGAGGCTGGACACAGGCTTTGCCAGGGTAACTCGACCCGGGTGTGAATTTGTGTGAATGAAGCCGGCTTATCCATTATAGGAGGAGGTGATCGCCAGTACGCCAGTAGTGTCTCGCCCTGTATCAAAGTGATCCCACGCAATGCAAAAGTGCATTTGGTTGAACCAGTTGAACCAGTTGAACAACAGATCCATGACGTGATTTCGTTCGCTTTCCCTCCAATATAAGGAGAAGGAGACGCATGTCTATTCCGAAAACACACGTGACACGTCGCAATTTCATGAAGGTTGCGCTTTTCGGCACAACCGCTGGCATCCTGGCCGCGTGCGGCGGGCAAACAGCGCCCGCACCCGCGCCACAATCGAGCGAGACGAAAGAAGCGGCGCCTGTAGCCACAGATGCCCCAAAGGCAAGCAGCCTGGAAGGCAAGAAAGGTGTCCAGTGGGGACTGAAATATGACCCCCACGTGGAAGCCTACAAGCGTCTGGCCACCTTGTTTAACAAGGTCAGCGGCGCGACCGTCAGCGTCGAACCACAAGACTGGCCCATCGAGCAGAAGTTGATCCCAGCCATGGCAGCCGGTACGCCACCGGATGTGGTTTGCATCATGGGCAAATCGTTGCTACCGTTGCACCTGCAAAAGGCGCTCATGCCGTTGAAGGATTCGGTGTATGCCTCGGCGGGAGTCGATCCGGAGAAAGACTTCATTGGCGACGGTGTCGGTGGCTATACCTGGAAGAGCGAAATTTGGGGCGTGCCCGTGGAGTCGAACCAGGTAGGGAGCATGGTAAACATCCCGGTCGACGACGCCAAAGCCGCCGGTGTGTGGGAGAAGTATCCGCCTGGCAATGGCAAGCAGTTCTTTGACAGCTATGAGGAAATGTGGCAAATGGCCAAGGAATTGCAAAAGGAAGAAGGGGGCAAGGTCGTCAAGTGGGGCTTGACCAGTCA
>JAMDDR010000570.1 GCA_023488685.1 Chloroflexota bacterium
TGCGGCTGCACAGCCAGCAATTCGGCATCAACGTATTCATCGTCTGCTCGGTGTGTGGCGGCACAGGTTCAGGCGGGTTCCTCGACATGGCATATCTGACGCGCAAAGAAATCGAGAATGCCAACTTGCCGTCGTCGTTTTGCAACATCAATGGCATCTTCGCCCTGCCGTCTGTCTTCCCCAACGTCGATCCGATTGGCATCCAGTCCAACGCCTTCGCGGCGCTGCGCGAATTGGACTATTTCATGGAGGTCGGCGAGTGGAAATGCGACTACGGCAACACGGCGGTGGGGGTTGTCGAGTTCTCCGGCCAACGTCCCTTCAACATCTGCTACCTGGTCGACGCGCGCAACGAGCGTGGCGGCGGGCTTTCAGGCCTGGATGACATCGCGCCGATGATCGCCGAAGCGCTCTTTCTGCAGATCAGCTCGCAGGTAGGCTCTGCCAGCAACGGCGTGGTCGACAACGTCGGGCGCATGTTCACTTTCTGCTGCATTTCCTGCGCGGTAAGAACCATCGTTTACCTCTGTATATTAGAACTTCCAATCGCCGGAGCCGCCCGCCTTATCTCCGTCGGCCAGCGTACTTGACAGTTCGTCAAACCGCTCCGGCCCGGAATAGGTAAGTGTCTGGTCACCGACTGTGATTTTGTCCTCATCCTGGAGGGTGTGTGACGGAACCTCCAGCCCATTCACAAGCACCGGATTGTTACGGTCGAGGCTACGGATGATGACTTGAGCGTTGCGCCCACTACCCACAGGCCGCAGTTCGGCGTGGCGCGGCAGCACGCCCTGCCCTTGAACCAGGATGCGGTTGTGCGGGTCCGCTCCGAGCGTGATGGAACGCTTGCCACGCAGGGCGTACGGCACTCCCTCGACCTCCAGCGAACCCACCAGTGCCGGCTTGCTGCGCCACCACACGATCACAAGGCCCAACAGCGCCAGCACAACCAACCCGCCGGCGATGCCGGCGATCACGGCCGGGTTCAACGGCTTGGCCGGCTCGGGGGGCGGGGACGGTGTGGGCACGGCGGTGGGCGGCACTGCCGTCGGCGCCAACCCACTCACGCTGACGGCCAGCTCGGACACATCCTGGAACTGCTCGCCGCTCTCCGACAGGTAGGATAACTGGGTACGGACGATATAGTCGCCGTCGCCACTCGCGTTAAGCGATCCGCTAAAAATGCCGCCGGATTGCAGCCGCAGGAACTGGGTGTCGACCACCTGCCCATCGGGGCGCACCAATCGCGCAATGACCTCAAACTGATCCTTTGAGTTCAGGTCTGTCAACGGCGCCGTGTTATACATCAATTGCGCCTGCACCAGCAATGGCACGTCGCCGGGATAGGGATTGCCCAACACCGGTTCGACGATTTTGATCCACGGCGCCGCGACGACCTTGATGGTCTGCTGGTCGCTGAGGGACGTGTTGTCCTGTTTGCCGTCGAAGTTCAGCACATAGGTGCCCAATTGGTGTGTGTCCTCCAGCACGCCGGCGTACGAGCCCACGGACGAAGCGCCGGCCGGGTTGAGCGGCAGTGGCACCGAGGTGCCGTCAGGGAGCCCCACGGCAACCGACAGCTCCTGCAACGATTTTGGCTGCTGGTCCACGTCGAGCACGCGGACGGAGATATCCATCGGCTTGCCCTGCGGGTGAGCCGCGGCAGGACTCAGGCGTTCCACCAGGTATCTCGTCTTCGGGTATGGGATGTTGATCACGCTCACCTTGCCCCTACCCGTCAGCTTCACCGTCCACTTTCCAGGCGTTGGGCGGGAAATGCCATAACTATCGGTCAACGGCGACCCGAAATACTGTACGCCACTATCACCCGGCTGGACCACCGTGCCGTCTGGACGGGTGATGATCGTCTGGATGCCGAGCTGGTACTTGATGATGGCGAACGCCACCTGCAACAGGTTGTCGGGCACGTCAAAGGTGAGTTCGGTTGGGGCGTCCACCGGCGGCGGCGGATTCTGGATCGCCAAACCGAACAGGCGCTGCAAGATGCTGACATAGGCATCCAGCAACTCGCGCTCGGCCTTCACCGGCTCGAAGTACTCGCCACTCGTCACCACCGCCATCTCCTGCCACACGTTCTT
This sequence comes from Chloroflexota bacterium, assembly GCA_023488685.1. Taxonomy (GTDB): domain Bacteria; phylum Chloroflexota; class Anaerolineae; order J036; family Brachytrichaceae; genus CAIXPS01. The sequence continues at coordinate 2,100 of JAMDDR010000570.1, forward strand.
GTAGATGGTATTGTCAGGGTCCTGTTTGAAGGCGTCGGAGGTGAGTGCGATGGTGAAGATGGGATAACCCGCCTGCACGAACTCACGTTGCACCAACTCCCGGATATCCTGGTTACACTGCTCCGTCTCCGCCCGCGTCGTCACCGGCTTTGGCTCACACTTGCCATCAGACAGGAAGATCACGATGCGCTTCACGTTGGGATCAGTGCGACCTTTGTCCAGTTCTCCCTTCGCCAACCTGAGCACTTCGAGGATGTCGGTCGCGCCCAGGTAGGTATGGGCATCGCTCAGCGCCTGGTGGAACCCTTCCTGCGCCGACGTGTCCTGGATGGGTTGAAGCGGCCAGACGATCTTTGCGTCGGTGCCGAACATGATCACGGACAGTTGATGCTGCGCGCCGGATTGGTCCACGCCCAGCCACTCGGCGAGCAGGTTGGCCCCTACGATGCGCCAGCCCGGGTTGGTGACCTGGCCGTCATCGCCCTTGATCTGCGGATCATTCCCTTCCCACATAGAGCCAGATTCATCGATGACCAGCACGATGTCCAGGCCGGAGATTCCGGTTGGTGTCTGGCTTGTGACGGGTGAAACCGTACTGCATAGGTAAAGCAAAGCCACGCCGATCAGAATGGCGTACCGTGCGACACGAGTATGTCGGGCGACACTTGCGTGCCGGGCGACACTGACATGTCGGGCGACGATGTGGGCGCGAACGTTCATAGGCAGGATTTACTCCAGCATATTAATGAGTAGCTATTTTAGTTACTTTAATACTCAACGACAAAGCGGAATTCCGCCTGTCCAAATTGAATCACGTCGTTGTGCTTGATCTCGCATTCTCGTGTGCTACGGCCATTCACAAATGTGCCAAACGTATCGTCATGCGCGTGCAGGTAAAAGTGTCCCTGGTGATATTCGATGCTAGCATGATCGCCGGACACGGAGCGGTTCTCCGGCTGGATCTCAAACCCCGGCATCTCACGCCCCACCCGGTTGAGCTTGCGTAGGGATACGGTGTATTCCCGTCCTGCCTGCGCGTCGACAAGCTTAGCACGTTTGGGCGACCTGGGCACGTCCAACTCGGTATCGCATTTCGGGCAGCGCGCCTTTGTCAGATCGAGGGGCCCACCGCACGTCGGGCACTTGGCTGGAACGGTCTTGGGCAGCGCCGGTAATTGTCCCATAAAGGCATCGGTCGATGCGGACGCGCTCATCTGAAATCCCAGCGCAACCAGCAGAACGGAAAGTGTGCCCCCCGCGGCCAGCACTGTCGTCGCGACGCTCTCAGTCAGCCGTGTCGCCTGGTCAGGTGGCGCCAGGCGCGCGTATAGCACCAGTGCCAGCGCCGCCAGGCATGCGCCTATGGCGACATGAAAGGCGATTCCTACCGTGCGGGCCCAACTCCGCAACGTCAACAGACCCAATCCAAAGAACACGCAAAACACGCCGAGCGCAATCGCAGCCACCTCGCGCGCGCCGAGCACAAGCGACACAGACTGCAGATCGAAGACGTCCGCAAGCCGCGGCAGGTTCGTGACGATCAGCCGGCTCAGCCATGACCGCACCGCCATCAGCGGCAATTGGGCAATCAGGATGGCAATCCCAACGAACGCCCACAGCACGCCAAGAAATCGATACACAAACCGAAGCACTACCATGCGACCTCCGCACAAGGTGATCGGGACATGCAAATCGCCACACGGCACGCGCCTGTCACCTGCTCACCAGCTTCTTCCCATCCAGGCGCACGATGCCGATGGCATCCACATCGACTTCATAGGCGATGGGCCGCGCCCCTTCGACGTCCAGGTGCACACTCAGGATATCGGGCCGATCGATCTCGTAGCCACCGATGCTGACCCACGTCCCTCGCGTGGACTGCTGGTTCACGTAGCTTGTGCCATCGAACGGCTGCAGTGCCGTGCTGCCCAGATACACGCCGTACTGAACGGATTCGGCCACGAAATCGCGCGCGTAGCTGGGCCGGTAGACAAAGACCTCATAGAATCCTGCCGCGAGCGCCACGTCCATGCTCCACGTGGCGCTCACCGACTCGCCAGCCTGGGCGGTCACGTAGCCTGCGCCGTAATCCGCTTCGTCCGAATAATCCAGTTTAGTCCAATACTTCTGGCCGAGTTCGCTGTCAAGCGGCGGATCGAAGTTCACGCCGATCATTTCGTTGTCGATGAACCAATTCACTTTGCGCCCGTCAGGCAACGTTCGCAGCCGGCCCGGCAAACGGGTATAGATGGAAACCGGCAGCGACGTGATCGTGGGACTCACTTCCGGCGCCGAGGATATCCCGGGGGTGATCACCGCCGTAACGCTGAACGCCGTTGCATTCGAGGGCGAGAAGGGTGTGCCGCGTAACAGGTCGGCCACATGACGCACGGCCGCAGCGCGAGTCGGATCGAATTGTGCCGCGCGACTGTCGATCGCCAACGGCAGCCCCAGCGTCGCCATCAGCACGGCGCCAAACGCCAGCCCCAGCAGCAGTGTCGCCGGCACGATCAGCCATCGCAGGCGTGGGCGCTTCCGCTCGACCGCTTTGAGGTTGATGCGCGTGTCGTCATCCTGGTCCTCGTAGCGATGAAGCAGCCCGCTGGACACACGCTTGCCGGGGCGCCCATACTGCGGCAGATCACGGACCAACTCATCGGCGGTCGGGCGCCCGGTCGGTTCCTTGGACAGCATCACATCGATGAGATCACACAAACCGGCGGGCACGCCCACCTTGGCCAACTTGTCAAGATCCGGCGACACCTGGAGATGGGCGCGCATGATGGATTCGGGGGTGGCGCCGACGAAGGGCGGAGATCCTACCAACATCTCATAAAGCACGCAGCCCAAAGCATAGATGTCGCTGTACTTGTCCGGCGACTTGCCCTTCCAAATCTCCGGCGCAACATATTTGGTCGTTCCCGCCAACAGGCCAACCTGCGTGATGCGCGGCGACGAGGTATCACGCGCGATGCCGAAATCCATCACCTTGACCGTCCCATCCGGCAGCAGCCGGATGTTCTCCGGCTTGACGTCGCGGTGCACGATGCCGGCAATGGCAGCAGTACTGAGTGCCCTGGCAACCTGGATCGCCACTTCCACGGCTTCGACGATGGGCAGCTTCCTTCGTTCGTCCAACACCGTGCTCAGGTCTTTGCCGGCCACGTAGTCCATCACCAGGTAATGGTAGCCGTCCACTTTGCCCGAACCGCGCAAGCCAATGATGTTGGGATGCGCGGGCAACTTCATGAGCGCCTGAGCCTCGCGCTCCAGGCGTTCAACCGCTTTGGTGTCACGATCGAATGACTCCAACAACACTTTGACAGCCACCGGCTCGTTGACGCGCGTGTCCAGCCCCAGGTAAACTGTGGCAAACCCGCCGCTCCCGATTTCTTCGAGCAGCTTGTAGCAATCTAATGTCTTACCGATCATCGTCATGATCATCATTCACGGGGAGATGCCTGTCTTGAATTCACCAGGGATCGTCCCGGCACTCACCCACTGCACCGTCAGCCTGACTTTCGTTATGCCAGCCTGTGCCCCACCCTCTGGCCTCAGGGATAACAGCGTGACCAGTTTCGTGTGAGCTTGCAGTGTTGGCCTTGACGGCAGCATAAGTGTCCCCACCACCTGATCCTTCGTGGCAGGACCTATTACCGACACGGCAATCTTAACCTGCTCCTCACGGTTGAAATTCACCTGCGGCTGGAGCCACAACTGAAAAGTGACACCTTCCCCCGCGAGGTCCACCTCATTGGTTAACGCGAGTGGCTCCACGATCGTCGCATTGGTCTGCAGCAGCACCGTCACCTCGGAAGTCCGGCCGGCCACCACAGCCACAGGCACCTGTAGTCGATCGGTGAGCGTGAGCGGCGGCTCCGGTTGCAGGGATAAAGTACAGGTTACCCACTGAACGGCCGGGGCCGGCACCGGCGTCACTGTTGGCATGATCGCCGGCGTCTCCGGCGCGCTGGGAAGCGGGGTGCCGCGAAACAGATCGGCCGCCTGCCGGGCGAACGAGGCCGGCGTGGGAGGTAGTTGCCGAGCGCGTATATCGATCAAGACCGGCAACCCCAACGTCAGGCTGGTGCCTACACCCCAGATCATGCCAATGGACAACCCGGTCAGGAGCACCAGGAGACCAATCGTGAGCAGCATCGGAAGGCGTGACGTGTGGGCATCTCGTGGCGCTGGCGCAAGCTCATCGACCGGCACCAGCACTGGAGGAGGGATCGGCGCCACTTCTTCGACCCATACGACCAATGCCGTGGCATTGTCGTAGCCGCCAGCCGCACTGGCGGCCTGGATCAGAAAATCGGCCACGGCCTGGGGGTCGCGGGAATTCGTCTGCAGGCCAAACTGGATCTGTTCGTCGCTGACGTAGCCGCAAACACCATCCGTGCACAGCAGCACATTGTCACCGGCCTTCAGTGTGAGCGGGCCTATAAAGTCAGGCACCACTTCCGGCTGGATGCCCAAGGCACGCGTGATGATATTGCGCTGTTCACTGAGCTGCGCCTCCTCCAGCGTGAGGATACCCTGCCGGACCTGCTCGTTGACGAGCGAGTGGTCGGACGTCAACGCCTGCAGCATATTATCGCGAAAAAGGTAAGCCCGGCTGTCGCCGGCGTAGGCGATGTACAGACAGTCGCCCCGGACGACGGCACACACCACCGTGGTGCCCATGCCGTGCATCGCGGTGGACTTCGCCCGCTGGTTGATCTCCGCGTTGGCCGCCTGGATGGCTTGCATCAACACAGCCTCGACGTCGGTGTCGGCATCGGCGCTTCCAGTATCGCGCTCGTATGCGGCGACGATGGTCTCGACAGCTATCTTGCTCGCCACCTCGCCTGCAGCGTACCCACCCATCCCATCGGCAACGACATACGAGCGCGATACTGGAAGCG
>JAMDDR010000586.1 GCA_023488685.1 Chloroflexota bacterium
GCATCGTATCGGCACCCGCACGCCACCACGCGACGGCCGCCCACTTCTCCGCCGCACCCAGCAACGCTTCAGCCCGTCGCATCGCGCGCTTGATGGGCACCACGGAGGTGTAACAGCCGGCAAAGGTGCGCTGCAGTTCGTCGTCGTGCACGGGGATCTGTTCTGGGGTGAGTTGTGCGCTGATACGCTCCAGGTAAGCCTCGGGCGTGCTATGACGCACGACCACATCCTGCGTTTCTCCCATCAGTGCCTGCAAATCGAGCAGGTCGGCGCGCGTCGGGCCGCCGCCATGATCGTGGTGGAGAACCGCTGGTTGCGCGCGACGTTTACTCAGGAGACTGCCAGCTTGACGTCGTTGGTGGAGAAGTCGTCCGACCGCGAACTGCCGTCTCGCGCGCCTGTGTCACGCCATTCGTGGCCAGCGCCCGCGCGGTCTGCACGCCCGGCACCGGTATGTCGCTCGGCCCGGTGCAGTACCAGCCTGTATCGGGCCGCAGCACCAGCACACGCGTGCCATCGTGCCCCTGCCATTGATACAGCGCCGCAGGCAGTTGCAGTTGGTGTGGCACCGGCCGGCAGTGAATATACATGCCGTAACCAGCCTGCGCCAGCATCTGCGGCAGGCTGGCCGGATGGCCGAACGTGTCAAAGTTATAGGCAACCCTGGGCGTGACGCCGAACTTGTCGCTGAAGTAACGCTGCCCCTCCTGGATCAGTCGCACCAGCGTTTCACCGGCGGACATGTTGCAGTCCGGTTGCAGGTACCAGCCGCCGGAGATGTTCCAGCGGCCCTGCTTCACCAGCTTGCGGATGCGCGCAAACAGCGCGGGATCATTCTCTTCGATCCACTCGTACAGCACGCTTTCATTGTGGTTGAAGACAAAGTCGGGAAACTCTTCCAACAGGTTTGCAGCAGTGTGGAAGGTCGAGATCCCCTCGCGCGCACCCTCCTGCCATGTCCACATCCACACGGGGTCGATATGTGCCTGGCATACCAGGTGCACGATGGGACGATCGTCCGTCTTGGTTTTGTTTTTCTTTGCCATATTGTTTTCCCGCTAATCTACGCGAATAGACACGAATAGACTGCATTAAACTCTCCCGAATTCCCGCTCCAACTGCGCCACGCCGATCTGGATCATGGTTGGGCGCCCGTGCGGGCAGGTGCGCGGCGAATCGCACGCCTCCAGGTCGCGCACCAGCGCGGCCATCTCTGCATACGTCAACACGCGCCCGGCTTTAATCGACATGCGCTTGCACACCCGCCGCACCACACGCGCCTCCATATCTTTGCGCAATGGCGTGTCACCCATCTCCAGGTCCGCCACCAGTTCGCGCAGCGCGGCGGCGATATCGTCCTGCACCATGAGGGCGGGCACCGCGCGCACGAGGAATGTGTTGCCGCCGAAGTGGTCGATCTCAAAGCCCAGGTCGTGCAACATCTCCAGGTCTTCGTCCAGCAGGTGCACGCTGTCGGACGGCACATCAACCGGCACGGGGTCGAGCAGCGTCTGCGATGCCACCGCACCCATCTCGCGCGCGGCCATCATGCGCTCGAACATGATCCGCTCGTGTGAAGCGTGCTGGTCGATCAGATACAGCCCCTCCGGCCCTTCCGCAATGATGTAACTGGCAGCGAGTTGGCCGAGAATGCGCAACGCAGGCAGTTGCCGATTTGGGGTTTCAGATTTTCGGTTTTCGATTGGCAGTGGGGAATTGGTGATGGCCGTCGTCGGAGCCGCGTTGCGCGCGATGCCGATACGATCCCAGGCTTCTGTGCCAGTTAAAGGAGATTGGAGATTGGAGATTGGAGATTGAGCGCTCGTGGTTTGGCCTGGGCCAGCAGATGGACCTGTGGCTTGGCCGGCACCCGCGCCTTCGCTAGCCGATCCACCTCCAATCTCTAATCTCGAATCTCCCCCAGTACTCTGGGACGCAATCTCCAGTTTCCGATCCACAAACACGCTCGGCGGCTGTGGCACCGGCAGATGATCCAGCAACGCCCGGCGCACCGCGCGTTGTACCGCGCTAAATACACCGTCCGCATCGCGGAAACGCACCTCCGCCTTGGCGGGGTGCACGTTGACGTCCACGTCCTCCGGCGGTAACTGCACCATGACGACGGCGATAGGGTAGCGCCCCACCATCAACAGCGTGTGATATGCCTGGACCACGGCGTACGTTAATCTCGCATCCTGCACCGGGCGGCCGTTCACGAACAAAATGATCTTGGTGCGGTTGGCGTGATCGAGCGTAGGCAAGGCGGCGTAGCCGCGCACGGAGATGGAAGAGGGAGAGATTGGAGATTGGAGATTGGAGGTTGGGTGCTGCGCTGTACCCTCTGAATCTCCAATCTCGCCCGGTACTCCGGGCCGCAATCTCCAATCTCCTATGGGGATCATCTGCTCCACCGCACTCGCACCGAAGACTTCGATCAACACGTCGCGCAAATTGCCCGTGCCCAGGGATTGGAATGCACGGCGGCCGTCATGCACGAGCATGAAGCGAATTTGCGGATACGCCAGGGCGTAACGTGTGACGATGCCGTCGATGTGGCCGCGTTCAGTCTGGGTGGATTTGAGGAACTTCAACCGCGCCGGCACGCGCCCGAACAGGTGCTCGATCGTCATCGTCGTGCCGGGCGTGCGCCCCTGCCGCTCCTGTAGGACGATCTTGCCGTTGTCCACGCGGATCAGCGTGCCGACGGCCTCGTCCGCGTGGCGGGTGCTGCACGTGACCTGGCTCACCGACGCGATGCTGGCCAGCGCCTCGCCGCGAAAGCCCAGCGTGGTGATGTGCGACAGGTCGTCGACCGACTGCAATTTGCTGGTGGCGTGATGCATGAATGCCAGAGCCACTTCGTCGGCGCGGATGCCGCCGCCATCGTCGCTCACGCGCATCAGCCGCCGCCCCCCCTCGGCGCATTCGATCTTGATGTCGTGCGCCCCGGCGTCGATCGCATTCTCAACCAGTTCCTTCACCGCCGAGGCAGGCCGCTCGACGACTTCGCCAGCCGCGATACGCGCCACGAGGGTATCGGGAAGAATCTGAATAGGCATCTCGATTTTCGATTCTAGATTTTGGATTTGGGATTCGGTATTTCGGATTCGGTATTTCGGATTTGGGATTATGGACCTAGGATTGTAACCCCCACCATGAGACAAATCGAAATCCAATCGAAAATCCAAATCCAACCCAAATCCAAAATCTAAACTCTAAAATCCAAAATCGTCAACTGCAGCCGGCGTTCGCCGTTCCACTCGTTGACGTCAAGTTGGAAAGCGAGATCAATCTTAGCACCCGCGCTCAGCTCTGCTGCGCGCTCCCCCATGCGCCAGCCCACGGCCTCCCACGTTCCCCCGCGCGCGTCCTTGAGCCGCAGTTGCATGTGAGGCGGCTGGCTGGCCGAAGGCTGGCCGGCGGATGGGCCTTGCACTTTGCCCATGCGCTTCACGCTGTGGACCACTGCGCCGCGCGCCACAAACACGGGCCGCGGGTTGCCCTGGCCATGCGGCTCCAGTTGCGCCAATTGCTCGTACGATTGCCAGTTCAGCTTATACAGGTTCACTTCTGCGTCGGCCTGGATCACGCGCGTCCACCCCCCCGAGGGTTGTTCGACGGTTGCGATATCCAACAGGCGTTGCTGCAACAACGCCAGCGACGCGGCAGAGGTGGAAAACCCCGCCGCGGCTGCGTGGCCGCCGTACCGGCCGAGCAAATCCCCGCACCGGTCGAGCACGGCTGTAATATTGAAGCCGTTCACGCTGCGACACGACCCGCGCGCCTGGCCCTCATGCACCGCTACCACCACAGCCGGTCGATAGTGCCGCTCCACCATCCGCGCTGCCGCCAATCCAATCACGCCCGAGAAGCGCGTGTCGTGATCCTCATTTTGATCCTCCAACACGGCAAACAACAGCGCCGGCATCTGCCCAGGAGCGCCGCCATCCGGAGCGCCGCCATCCCTGGCGGCCTGCTCGGCCAGGTGTACGGCCTCGGCCGTGACCTTCTGGCGCTGGGTGTTGCGCGCGTCCAGCTTGAGCGCCAGCTCACTCGCCGTTGACTCGTCCGTGGCCGTGAGCAAGTCAAAGGCATTGCGCGCCGTGTCCAGCCGGCCGGCCGCATTCAAACGCGGCGCCAGCGTAAAGCCAATCGTTTGTGCTGTAATGGCGCCCTGGGAGACGCGCGCCGCACGTGCCAGGAAGCGCATGCCCAGGCGCGGCTGCGTGTTGATACGCCTCAATCCCTCCCGCACCAGCCAGCGGTTTTCGCCCAGCAAAGGCACCACGTCGGCAACCGTGCCCACGGCGACCAGGTCGAGCAGGGATTGCTCGTACTCGGCGTCAGACATCTCCTCACCGCCAGCCCCACTCCGGGTGACGGATCGGGGAGCCGCGCGTAAAAGACACTGCGCCAGGCGATAAGCAACGCCCACACCAGCCAGTTGCTTGAACGGGTAGGGACAATCTGCGCGCTTGGGATTGATCACGGCATACGCGCCAGGCACGCCGCCGCCCAATTCGTGGTGATCGGTGACGATGAGATCCAGGCCGATGTCGCGTGCGTGCTGCGCCTCGGCGATCGCACGCGCGCCGCAATCCACGGTAATCGCCAGACCCACGCCATCAGCCTTCAGTTTATCGAGCGCCCCGGCGTTCAGGCCATAGCCTTCCTCAAAGCGGTCCGGGATGTAGATACAGCAGTTTGCGCCCAGCGCGGCCAGCACTTCCTGCAGCAGCGCACAAGCCGTCACACCATCGCAATCGTAATCGCCGTAGATGGCGATGGTCTCACCGCTGCCGATGGCGCGCACGATGCGCTCGACCGCCAGCGGCATATCGCGCAATCCCAGCGGGTCCACCTCACATGGATCATCCGCCAGGAAGGCTTGCACGCCGTCGACATCCCGCAAGCCCCGCGCCCACAGCACCTGGGCAGCCAGCGGGTGTACGCCATTCAGTGCGGCGAAGAAATCCTTTGGCGCATTTGGCACCACCACCCAATCAGTCTTGTGCGAATTCGGCATAGACGAGTGATCGACGACGGGGGACGAACGCGGCGACGCCATTCGTCCCCTGTCTTCCGTCAGACGGGAACAAAGAAACCCGCCTTCACGCAAACACCGTTCGCGTCAAAAGCGGGTTCCCATTTGCCGGGCAAGCCCGAAGGTTGAACTAAAACCAGCCCTGATTCTTGCAGAAATCCGTAATCACGGGGATGTTCACATCCTTGCCCTGGTAGGCTTGGATCGCAAAGATGATCAGCGGAATATAGGGCAGCCAGAATAGACAGGACAGAATGATGGTGATCGACAGAATGACCGAGACAATAATGGCAACGACCGCGTAGGCAATACTCTGCACGGCATGCTTGCGAAGCACGGGGTTGCTCTTCATCGAATCCGATACGAGAATGATGATCCCCACGATGGGGGCGAGCAGATAGGCAAGCAAGGCCATGAGTTTCTCGTTGTTCGGATCACTGGTGGTCGGTGGCTGAGCAGACATCTGGCATTCCTCCTATGACTATGACACTAAATTGAGTTTTCGTCTCACACAGCATGTATTGTAGACACTATTGCCACGCAAGCAAGCCTCTCTTGATTACAATCTTAGGTATGGCCAGAATCCTGTTCATGGGTACGCCGCAGTTCGCGGTGCCGGTGCTCTCTGCACTGGTTGAAAAGGTCGAGATCGTCGCCGTCGTCACACAGCCCGACGCGCCGGCAGGGCGCGGTCGCGCGCTCACCCGGTCACCGGTAAAGCAGTTCGCCCTGGCGCACGGCTTGCCGGTCTTGCAGCCCGAGTCGCTCAAACCGCCCGAGGTCGTCGCCCAACTGCGCGCTTACACGCCCGATGCGATCGTGGTCGCCGCCTTTGGTCAGATTCTGCGCCGCGACGTGCTGGCGCTGCCGCCACGCGGTTGTATCAACGTGCACGCATCACTGCTCCCGCGCTGGCGCGGGGCATCACCCATCAGCGCGGCCATTGCTGCCGGCGATAGCACCACCGGCATCACCATCATGCTCATGGAGGCGGGTCTCGACTCCGGCCCCATTCTCTCGCAGCGCGCCGAACCCATCCGCCCCGACGACACCACCGCATCCCTCGGCGAACGCCTGTCGCATACCGGCGCAGCGTTGCTCCCGGAGACGCTGCCGCGCTGGCTGAACGGCCAGATCACCCCCCAGCGCCAGGACGAGTCACAGGTGACCAAATGCAGCCCGCTGAAGAAGGATGACGGCCGGATTGATTGGTCGCGCAACGCCGGCGAGATCGAACGGCAGGTGCGCGCCATGACCCCCTGGCCCTCCGCCTGGACGGTCTGGCAGAGCAAACAGTTGCAGGTCAAACGCGCACGCATCTCGGCCATGCAGCCGCTGGTGCCCTCCCCTGCCGGCACCGTCATTGGCGACAGCGCGGCCGTATGCGTCCAGTGCGGTGAAGGGATACTCGAACTGCTCGAAGTGCAATTGGAAGGCAAACGTGCCATGCCCGCGTCAGAATTCGCGCGCGGCCAGCGGCAACTGGCAGGCGCACTTCTCGGCAAATAGACGCCTTTAAACGCCTTCCATCCACTCGACCGTACCACCACTCACCCTATTGACATTGCGCCAGTGATGTGCTAAAAGTTTATCACGTTCTATTTACACAGCACGATCCGCGAAAGCGGCACGAGGCAAAACAGAGTTATGACCGATCAATTGGCTGAGGCAAATTTCACGAGCGGGCGCGATGGTGAGCAGTCCTTGCCACCCGTGCTGCCTGAAGGCGTGCCAGTGGACATGCCCAACCTGCCCCCCAAGCGTATCATCAACACGCTGCAGCAGTTCAAGGCCATCAGCGACCCATTGCGCAGCAAGATCCTGGGCGTCATTCAAAACCAGCCTGCCACCGCCAAGCAACTGGCCACACGGCTCCAA
>JAMDDR010000307.1 GCA_023488685.1 Chloroflexota bacterium
TCTGGACGATGATCGAGTGTACGGCAAAGCTTCGCCAGGCGCACCGGTGCAAGTGACTGTCACCAGCAGTTTGAACCAGGTTGTGGCAAACACCATCGGCGACGAGAACGGTGATTACAATGTGCCGTTGTACAGTATGGACATTGGGCATGATAACGCTGTCACCGTCACCGCAGGCCTAAACCGTGTGGTGCTGCGCACACCGATGACCTTGACGGCGCAAATGGATGCCGCCGCCAATACGATTAGCGGGTACGGGCCGCCCAACACGACGCTGCGCGGCGGCGTGGACGACAGCCGGGCCAGTGACTTTTCTGTCACGACCGATGGTACAGGCCACTACAGCTTCAACACGAATCAACCCCCTTATAACCATGACTTGCAGCCCGACAATATGGGGGGGATCGGTGTAGAAGGCGCCGAACATGAGGTGGCCTACGTGCATTTCGGCGCGGTGGACCTGTGGCTGGGTATGAATGGCGCCGGCGGTGCGCAGGCCACGCCCGGCGGGCGCTACAGCTACGAGCTGCGCTACCGGGCGAATCGTGTGCCTGCACGCGATGTCGTTATCACCGATACGTTGCCGATCAGTGCCAGCTACATCAGCAACAGCCGTGGCTATTCTGCGTCGGTAGCTGACAGTCAGGTAGTCATCAGTGTGCCATTGATTCATGCCGATCACGAGCAATCGTTGCAACTGACGGTGGAATTCTCAAGCAGCCTGCATCCGAATGACCCGATCCATAACGAAGCGATCATCGGTTCAGGCCAGCCTGAGCGTAATCCCGGCGACAATAGTGCCTTTCATGACATGACGCTGGCAGCCAATAATACGGATGTGACTGTTTGGAAGGACCCACGTACTGGTGACCCTGCGCCTGGACAGCAGATGATCTATCAGATCGGCTATCACAACAATGGCAGTACCGGCAGCAGCGAGGTAAGGATCACCGACACGTTGCCGCTGTCGACAACCTTTGTGCGCTGGTGGTCGGACGAAGGTGGCTGGACATTGGTGCAGAGCGACGCACAGGTGGTATGGCGGCGCGACACCATCCAGGGCAACCAGGGCAGTTCGTTATACCTGGTCGTACGGCTTGATGGCGGACTCGGTCTCGATCAGCAACTACACAACCGTGTGGATATCTTCACGGCGAACGACACGAATCTGGGCAATAACAGTGATGACCGGTATGTAAATACTGGTTTACCACGCCGGAATCTCACGATTGGCAAGAGCTTCAATGCCGGGTCCACGACGCCGGGTGGAGAGATCCGTTACGGGCTGCACTACAACAACAACGGCAACATGGCTGCCCATGGCGTGTTGCTGACGGACACGTTGCCGCCGGGCACGACGTATGTCGACTCAGGCTATGGCACGTCTGATGGATGGGTGAGTGTGCCTTACAGTTATCGCGTTGGGAATGACTATGTGTGGGGCCCGGCTACGCTCATCCCTGGTGCGTTTGGCAACTTTGAAGTCGTTGTGCGGGTCGGCCAATCTGTGCCGGCTGGTACGATTCTCACCAATACTGCGCGCATCACCAGCAGCGACGGTGACGACTGGCGCTATGATGACAGTGCGTCTGTGGTGGAGACGGTCTTTGCTGCAGGGCCGAATTTGCACGTGTATAAAGAACAGCGTTGGAATGGCACTGGACAGCTTGAGTACACCATTCACGTCGAGAACCGCGGCAACGAGCCGGTCAACAATATCTGGGTGACGGATACCTATCCGCTCTCGACCAGTTTCAGCGGGAATTGGTGGATACCATGGTTGCCCGACAACACACAGATCACGGCCACACTTTCTAACCCGCGACGAGCTGTTTTCTGGATCAGCCAGTTGGATGGCGGCGACACGGCTGGCATTCAGTTCCAACTCAACCTGGATAGTGGCATCATCGACCAGCCGGGGCTGATCTTTAGCAATATGGTTGCAGCCACAGTACCTGCGGGCGATACCAACCTCTCAGACAATACTTTCACGGCGGTGGCGTTCAGCGGGCCTGATCTCTACGTGCACAGCCGCGTGGTGGGTGGTGTGCCTGGTCCGGGTCAGGCCATCACCTACGAGCTGGAGTATGGCAACCGAAGTGATCTGTGGGATGCCTCTGGCAACACGACCTGGCTGGTCAACACGTTGCCTGCTGGAATGAAGTACGTGTCGGCTCAGCGCGCACCTGATCTGGTACTGGGTAACACCCTCATCTGGTTGGAGGGTCGCCTGGGGCGTAACTGGATGGATGTGATCCAGGTAACCGCACGGATCACCAGCAGTGCAAAGATGAATGATTCCTTCACCAGTGTTACCACGATTGATGATAGGAACACACCCAGCGTTGAGCCGTTCTACGACAATAACACCAGCCGGATGGTCGTGGCGCTGGCTAAAGCCCGATGTTACGTGCCGATCTTGCTACGTCCATAGAACGAATCAGAACCCTCCCGCGGTCACACAACCGCGGGAGGGTTATTGCTAACCCATCTCCTGCACGCGCGCCCAGGTGCGTTGGGCCACCTCACGGGCGCGCGCAGTGATTGCGGCTTCGTCAAGGGTGAGCAACTGCCGGTCCTTCATCAGCAGCCTGCCGCCACAGATCGTGTGCGTGATCTCACTGCCGTCCATGCCAAACAGCATGTGCCAGGGGACGTTGCCGGCGTGCAGCGGCGTGAACGGCTGGTAGTCAGCCAGGATGATGTCGGCGTGGGCGCCCACTTCGAGGGTTCCCACTGGCTGATCCCAGAATAACCGGGCAATGCGGGCGTTGTTGGCATAGGTCATGTGCACTACTTTATCCGCACCCATGGCCCGCGGGTCGTTCTGCGCGTGGCGGTGCAGCAGGTCGGCGAACTTCATCTCCGCGAACGCATTGTTGCTGAAGCCGTCGTTGCCCAGCCCAACGCATACCCCTGCATCGAGTAAACGTTGTACTGGTGCTACGCCGACGGCGTTGTTCATGTTACTGCGCGGCTGGTGGGTGACTTTGGCGCCACGCTCGGCCAGCAGTTGGATTTCGTGTTCGTCGATATGGATGCAATGGGCACAGATCGTATGTGCCGCCAACCCGGCGTGTGCATCCAGCCGTTCGATGACACGTTTGTGATAGCGATCCAGTGACTCGGTCTGGTCCGCCTGCCCTTCGGCGGCGTGCAGGTGGAGTGGAATGCCTGCCGCATGAGCCGCGTCGATGCACTGGTCCAGCGTGTCGTCGCCGATGGTGAGCAGGGCGTGCATGCCGAAGGCAGGCTTGATGGTGGCCGTTGGACGGTGGGCGGCGGATGCCGCAAAACGCCTGTTTTCCTCAATCCCAGCCCGTGCGCCCGCCAATCCATTGCGGTCGGTGACCTCGTAGCACAGCGAGGCGCGCAGCCCGGCTTGTTCGACCGCATCTGCGATCACGTCGAGCGAGCCGTCGATGGCGCTGGGGCTGGCGTGATGGTCGATCAGGGTCGTCGTACCGTGCCGGATGGCGTCGATTAAGCACACCAGGGTAGAGTACTGCACCCCTTCAAGATCGAGCGCGCGGTCCAGCTTCCACCACAGTCGCTCCAGGATTTCTACGAAATTTGTGGCCGGAGCCCCCGACACTGCCATCCCCCGTGCGAATGCGCCGTAGAAGTGGGTGTGAGCGCAGATGTTGCCAGGCAAAATCAATTTTGGATTTTGGATTTTGGATTTGGGATTTGGGATCGGATTTTGGATTGAATTGCTGATCGATTCCCGGCAGTCAATGATTTCGGACTCGCCGGCGCCATGGCGGGTGATGATATCCTGCGTTTGGCCGAGGCCGGCGATAAGCCCGTCACGGATGTAAACCGCGCCGTCCTCGATGACGCGGTTGGGCTCGGTCATGGTGATGAGTGTACCGTGGGTGATGAGCATGGGTATGAAACGTAAAACGTAATGCGTAAAACGTAATGCGTAATAAGCCTCTTACATTACGTTTTACTCTTCATCGTCCTCCATTAGCTTCACAAACCGGTCTCCCCCGGAGCGATTCTCCGCCAACTCGCTGATTTCAAGGGCGTTCAGGAAACGGTCGCCGGTGGTTTCGATGAATGAGACGCGCCGCCACTTCAGTGAGGGGATGGGGCGGGAGAGGCGCTGTAGCGGACCGAGTTGCATTTTGTAGTACAACGCGTTGGCGCGGGGGTGATCCGGCTGATCGGGGAAGAGATCGACCCGCCGCACCAACTCGTGCCCGCGCACTTCGGCGTATTCGTGGATAGCCCACTTCTCGTCACCAAAGGCGGCGGTCAGATAGAACGCGAGCACGTCGGCCAGGTAGTCGGCCGGCGCGGTTTTGACTGGGATGCGGTACCAGTGATCCCAGCGCGCAATCTCCAGGTCGCGCGGCTTGTTGATCAAGCACACCAGCACACGGGCGTAGGGTTCAATCATATCGATTTTGGATTTGGGATTTTAGATTTTGGATTTGCGATATCGAAGTGTTTTCTCAGAAGCGACGGTCATGGCAACGATCTCATCGGTCTCCTTCATCAAGTCAGCGACGAGGGTCGATGGGACGAGTCTGGTATCAATAAGCAACTCCATCCAATAGAGAGTCTCATCCGCTTCCTCTTCCACGATGCCTAACTTGGCAAGCATGTCAGCAGTCGATTTGGCGCGGCAAGCGGCCCGATAGTTAGCTCCCACTGAAGTGCCACAGCGCAACAACTGCCTGCCGATTGTGTTTGCTGTCGTTGTTGTGGGTAGAGCTTCAACCAACCGAATGATATTCAATGCCAGTCTCTTGGTTCGATCCTTGAACTGCTGTTCATCCATGTTTCTTGTGTTCCAATGATGGCTAATCGATATCAAAATGGCAAACCCCGAATCCAAAATCCCAAATCTAAAATCGAAAATCGGTAATCGGTTCGTCGCTCGGCGGCTGGTAGGCACGGATGATGCGCCAGTCGCCGTGTTCGCGCTCGGCCGAGACGTTGAGGACTGTGGCATGCCCGGCGTCGAGCACCGGCATGAGGTCTGGGGTCAGCGAGTCAGGCCGGTAAGCGGCTGGCCAGTCCTGCTCTGGCGCGACCACGATCTGAATCTGGGTGTGAAGTAAGTCTGCCTGAATGGCTTCAAGGAGCCGTGCGATGCCAGGTGGCTTGCCATCCGGCGCAAGAGCGTGTTTTAGGGAAATCCCGATGCCGCGGCGTTGCCAGTCGATGATCACCCAGCCTGGCAGGTCTGCCGCGGTAAGTTGCGCCATCTCGACCTCGCTGCTCCGAAGTTTTACCTGGACGTGATAATTGCTGCTGGCGATATCCGGCTGTCGCTGCAGCCATCGCGCCAGCGCTTCATCCAATTGCTCGGCAACCATTTGTCAATTTCCGATTTTGGATTTTGGATTTTAGATTGAGATGATGTGCGCGAATCGCGAATCCAAACTCTAAACTCTAAAATCCAAAATCCTGTTGTCTATCTCTGCGACTTTGGCCTGGTGTTGCAGCCACCATTCCGGGTCAAGTTGTGCGTTAAGCTCGTCCACTGTTTTGCCTTGTTGCTCGACCCAGGTGTAGTACTTCAGGTTGTGCCATTGGCGGCGGTTCTCGGGCGTGCCGTCTTTGAACCAGTCGGTCTTTTGATTCTTGAGGATCCCCTCCAGGCGGACAATCGTCTCGCAGGCATCCAGGCGGCCGTAGCGCTCGTCCAGGTCCCGCATGGTGGAGTGATAGCGATCGATGCTATCCGTCGCCGGGATGACCACCACGTCGCGCTTGCCAAGGCCGAAATGCCGCGCCGTCTTGACCGCGCCGATCAGGTTGCATGCGCCGCTGATGCCGAAGATGCCGGCCATGGTGCGAGCCGCCTCGACTGGCACGCCGTAACGAGACGTGACGACGTCGCCGCCGACCGGGTCGGTGAGCACCTGGCACAGCTTGACCGATTCCTGATCGTCAATGCACGCCAGCCCGTCCATGTTGGTCACGTGATGGATCCAGGTCACGTGCTTGTCGCCGATGCCCTGGATGTCATGCGCGCCGTAGCCGTTGTTGTACAGGGTGGGGCACTGCACCGGCTCCAGTCCGATCACCTTGCAATCCGGGAACACCTGCTTGAGCCGATCGCCCGCCGCAATGGTGCCCGCGCTGCCCATGGACGAGCAGAAGGCCGCGATGCCGCGCGTGCCCAGCCGGGTGGACAGTTCCTGTTCCAGTTCCACGATGGTGTTGCCGGTGACGTGGTAGTGGAAGCGGTAGTTGCCCATTTCGGCGAACTGGTTGAGGATGCGGATGCGGTCGGGCTGTTCACGCGTCAGCCGGTTGCATTCGTCGTAGATCTCTTTGACGTTCGACTCGCTGCCCACCGTTTTAACATAGCGCGCGCCATAGCTCTCGATTTTCTCAAAGCGCTCTCTGCTCATGCCCTGCGGCAGGATGACCACCGTGTCAAAGCCAGCGCGCCGGCCCACCCAGGCGCCACCGATGCCGTAGTTGCCGGTGCTGGGGAACACGAGCGTGTGTTTGGCCGGGTCGAGTTCGCCTTCGACAACCTTTTCGATCAAGACCGAGTAGGCTGCGCCAACTTTGTGACTGCCCGTAGGGAAGTCTTTTGCTACGATCACCACAATTTCGGCGTCCACGCCGGTCAGTGCGTGGGGCATGACAAAGTAGTTGATCCCGCCGCCTGGGGTGCACCAGGTGATGTTGAACAGGTTGATCGGGTCCAGCGGATCTTCCGTGCGCGCTTTATCGGCGCGCGCCCGGATCGCCGCATCCGCCACCCGCGGGTGCAGCATCTCTTCAAAGGTCGGGCCGACGATTTTGGATTTTGGATTTTGGATTTTCGATTCGGTTTTCGATTCGATTCTCGGTTCGAATTTAGATTGTTGGTTCATGGTTTGTGTATCGCTCTCGGACAATGAGGATTCTATATGGCGTTATACAGAATCGTCAATCCGCAATC
>JAMDDR010000069.1 GCA_023488685.1 Chloroflexota bacterium
GAGGGCTTGCTCGAATTCTCGCCGCGCGAGATAGGCCGTGGCGCGGTTGTAATAGGCAATCATATAACCCGGTTTTATGGTGATCGCCTGTGTGAAGTCATCCACGGCCTGCGTATAGTCCTCCTGCGTGTAATACACCAGCCCGCGGTTCAGATAGGCCTCGGCATAATCAGGGGCAAGTTGAATGGCCTTGTTGAAATCGACCAAGGCGCGTGAGTAATCCTTGCGATCGTTGTAGTAAACGGAACCACGATTGTTATAGGCAATCGCCAGCTTGGGGTCGTACTCAATGGCCTTGCTGTAATCGCTGAACGCGCGCGTCACGTCCTTGCGGTCATAGTAATAGACATCGCCACGGTTGTTGTAGGCCAGGGCATACTTCGGGAATAGCTCAATGGCCTTGTTGAAGTCTGACAATGCCTGGTCGTAGTCATTCTGATCGTAGTACACCTGCCCGCGATAGTTGTACGCAAGGGTAAGTTTGGGGTCCAGTTCGATCGCACGATCCAGATCGGACATGGCCTGATCGTAGTCTCTTTGATCATAGTACAACCGCCCGCGGTTGGCATAGGCGTTGGCATAGCTGGGGTTCACCTCAATCGCCTTGTCAAAGTCGGCTAAGGCATGCTCATAGTCCTTTTGCTCGTAGTAAGCCAACCCTCGATTGTTGTATCCCAGCGCATAGTTCGGCGCCAAGGCCAATGCCTTGTCGTAATCCGCAATAGCCCGCTCATAATCACCCTGGTCGTGATAGGCCACACCGCGGTCGTGATAGGCATCCATATACTCAGGGTCAATCTCAATGGCTTTGCTGTAGTCGTCGATCGCGTGATCATAATCCTTGAGAGCGTGATAAGCCAACCCCCGATTGCGGTAAGCGAGCTTGTACTCTGGGTCAAGCTCCACCACCTTGGTGTAGTCGGAAATGGCCCGCTGGTAATCTTGCCGCGCGTTGTAGTACAGATTCCCCCGATCGTTGTAAGCCCAGCCATAGCTGGGATCGAGTTCAATCGCTTTATCGTAATCAGCCAGGGCACGGTCGTAGTCTCGCTGCGCGTTGTACGCACCTGCGCGGTTGAAGTAGGCCTGACTGAAGCTTGGATCGAGCTGAATGGCCTTGTCATAATCTGTGATCGCGCGGCTGTAGTTGCCCTGGATGTCATAGACGCGCCCACGACCGTTGTAGCCCCAGGCATAGCGTGGGTCGATCTCTATGGCGCGGTTGTAATCGGCCAGCGCGCGATCATAGTCCCGTTTGTCCAGATAAACACTACCGCGCTGTATATAGGCATCGATGATGCCTGGATCGATCTCGATCGCCTTGTTTAAGTCATCCAGGGCGCGCTCATATTCACTCTGGTTGTGATAGGCAATGCCGCGCCCGATATAGGCAAGTACGCTACCGGGGTCTCCCGCCAGCGCCCGGTCGAAATCTGCGATGGCATCGGCGTATTGACCCAGTGCACGGCGGATTCGTCCACGCAATCGATAGACTTCGCTGGGCCCCACGCCGATGCTGGTGGCTTCCGGCAGGCTGGCAACGGCCCGATCCGAGAGTCCCAACGCCTTCTGATAGTCATTCTGCGCAAACCGATCCAATGCCAGCGCGAACAACGCGACGTAGGGGGCTTGTGTCTGCAGATCGGTGATCGCGCCCAGGTCGATACGTTCCAACCGGCTATTGCTGTGGCTCGGTGACTCCGCCGTGATGGCGGCCCCCCGCAACGAAATGACACGGGCGATATAGGGATTGACCACCTGTGCGTCGTACCAGCCCCATACAATCAGCGCTGCGCCATAGGTTTCCGCAGTCTCAAGTGCGGTCGTATCGGTGAGCGCCATGCGCAACTGCTCCACCCGCACCCGGCTTAAACCCTCGCTCTTCGCCTGTGTCTTCAGTTGTTCGAACAGTATCTGGTGCGGCACAGTCTGATCCTGTGTATCGCCACGGCGATCCTCGAAATCGGCGACCAGGAGAAGTGACTCGCCGATCTTGGCACGGGCAAAATTAGCCGGGTTCGGCGTTGGCGTCGGTGTCCCAACGGGGGCGAGCCGCGACTCGATGAAGGGCACGATGACCGTGACGTTTGCCAGCACTGCCGTCAAACCAGCGATTCCTGTCACAATCGCGGCGATTGTGAACTTGCTCAGTTTCGATCTGTCTGCCTTGTCGGACATGTGTGCCTCCTCCCTCGTAGCACACGGAAACGGCTACACCACCTGGGACAACACTAAACCAATACAGCTCGCGCGCAACGCGCGACAATTGAGATATAGATCGGCTGAAGTGTGTCAATTCTACATGAGCACTGGGGTCATCCGGTCAGTTAGAATAAGCCTCGGTAAAGCAACAATGAGCCTAAATAACTATATTGACCTTCGGTCAGACACACTCACCATCCCAACATCCACGATGCGTGAGGCAATGGCGAACGCCATCGTCGGCGACGACGTCTTCGGTGAAGACCCTACCATCAATAAACTTCAAGAGATGGCAGCCGAGCGCGTCGGCCAGGAAGCGGGCCTGTTCGTATCCAGTGGCACCATGGGCAACCTGGTCGCCATGCTGACACACTGCCAGCGCGGCGACGAGATGATCGTGGGCGACCAGGCGCACATATACATCTACGAGGCAGGTAGTTCGGCTGCGGTTGGCGGCATCCACCCGCGCAGCGTACCCAACCAGGCAGATGGCACGTTAAAGATTGAGGACATCAAGGCCGTTATCCGCAGCCAGGATGATCATTTTCCCATCACGAGACTGATCACCCTAGAAAACACCCACAATCGCATGGGCGGCACGGTGCTGACACCAGCATACACCCGTGCGGTTGCCGAGTTCGCGCATGGCCACGCCATCAAATTGCACATCGACGGCGCGCGTATTTTCAATGCGGCTGTCGCGCTGAATGTGGATGTAAAGCAGTTGACACAGGACGCCGACAGTGTCACATTTTGCCTGAGTAAAGGGCTGGGGGCGCCAGTCGGATCGGTGTTGTGTGGATCCAGGGAGTTCATCCGGCTGGCCAGACGGCGGCGAAAGATGATCGGCGGCGGCATGCGACAGGGTGGCATACTGGCTGCAGCGGGGATTGTCGCGCTGGAGCAGATGGTCGATCGCCTGCGTGAGGATCATGCCAATGCCTGTTTGTTGGCTGAAGGCATCGCCGGGATTCCCGGGCTGCGCGTGAACATCGCCACCGTGCAGAGCAACATGGTCTATTTCGAACTCGAACCCGATGTGCCTTTTGACGCAACCGAGTTATGCCGCCGGGCCGGCCAACATCGTGTGAAGGTACTGCCCACCGGGCCACGCCGCATCCGTGCGGTCACGCATTGCTGGGTGACACGTGAGGAGATTGCAGAGGCAGTGCAGGCCCTGGGCCAATGTGTTAACGAATAACAATCCATGAAAACCCTTGTCGCGATCTTTGCACATCCTGACGATGAATCGTTCGGCATCGGGGGCACACTGGCGAAATATGCACATGAGGGGATATCCACTCATTACGTCTGTGCCACGCGCGGTGAGTCTGGCACCGTGGACCCCGAAATGATGCAAGGCTATACGAGTGTGGCCGAATTGCGCAGCACCGAACTGGAATGCGCCTCTCGCGAACTGGGGTTGGCCGGCGTGCACTACCTGGATTATCGAGATTCAGGCATGCTCGGGTCCGAGGATAACCGGCACGAGAACTCGCTGTTCGCCGCAGCGACGGATGAGGTGGCACAGCGCATCATTAGGTGCATTGAACGACTGAAACCCGACGTCATCATCACGCATGATCAATTCGGTGGTTATGGCCACCCGGATCATATCAAGCTCAACCAGGCGACGTTGCGTGCCTACGAGATGCTCTACGACATACAGTTGGTTACGAAAGAAGACGAACCCACCCTCACCCAACCCTCGATTGCAATCGCCGATGGGCATGCTGCAATATCCCCTGCACAGACGGCGATTCCTCGCCTGTACGTGACAGCATTCTCGCGCCGTTTTCTGCGGCTGGCGGTACGGCTGCTGCCACTCGTCGGGCAGGATCCGCGCAAATTCGGCCGCAATAAGGACATCGACCTGGTGCAGATCACATCATGGTTCGTGCCGATCACCGCGCAACTCAACGTCAAGCCTTACATTCCCCATAAAGAACGTGCCTCGGCCTGTCATCTGAGTCAGCGCCCGCCGACCCAACAGGGCAGCTTCATCACGCGGTTGGCCTTCCGCCGCGCACAGCACCTGGAGACATTCTCGCGTCTGTACCCACCGTTGAAGCGCAGCGAACGCATGGAGACGGATCTATTCGGTGCATAAATGGGCATTGCTTTCTTCGACATGGACAAGACGCTGCTAAGCACCAGTAGCGGCGTCCTGTATATCCAATATCTGTGGCAACGGCGGCTGATCAACATGAGCGAGTTGGTCAGCGTGCTCGTCATCAGTACACAGTATGCACTCAATTTCCTTAACTTTCCCAAGGCCATGGCACGCATGAGCCGCAGCATCAAAGGCGGCGACGCGGTGGCGACAAAGGCACTATGCGACCAGTGGTTCCTGGATCAGATGGTCCATTACATTGCGCCCAAAGCAGTTGAGCGGCTTCGCCAGCACGAGCAGCGTAGCGACGCAGTGATCCTGCTTTCGGCATCCACTCAATTCGCCGTGGAACCTGTCGCGCGACACTTGAACATCCCCTATCGCTGTACGGAGTTGGAAATAAAGGACAACCGCTTCACGGGGAACGTGGTGGGCATGCACTGTTATGCGGAAGGCAAATGTTACTGGGCTGAGCGCATCGCAAAGGAGCACAACGTCTCTCTGGCAGAGTGCACTTTCTATAGCGACAGCTACTCCGATCATTCGCTGTTAGAGAGTGTTGGCCACCCTGTCGTTGTTAACCCGGACCGCAAGCTGCGCGGGCTGGCACAACTCAAAGACTGGCCCGTCGAACTGTTCTACTGACCGCAGGTTGTCATTGCCGGCTGCCGTCACGGATGGCAGCCGGTACCCGAAACACTTGTCCCCAGCCAGTTGACATCCGCTCACAACGACCTAAAATGCTGCCCATCAATCGACAATGGGTGACCACCACCCACCACCCACCACTTGTGTCGTGACGCCATCCACAGGTAGGATGGTGCTGGTGTTCGGTTCATCGGTCGATCAAGGGCCTAAGGAGAAGGAGAGAATACAACATGAAACTCACACGAATCAGCAGGCAGGCATCTATCGCATGCAGTCTCGCCGTCTTGATTCTGGCCAGCGCCTGCAGCGCGGCCACTCCTGCCAACGCGCCCGCCGGCGCCAATCAGCCTACGGCTGCACCTGCAGGACAAAAAGAACTGCTCGACATCGTTAAAGAGCGTGGCGTCTTGCGGGTGAGCACAGACGCCAACTACGCCCCACAGAGCTACTTCGACGAAAAAACAAAAGAGTGGACGGGCTTTGATATTGATACCGCGCGAGAGGTGGCCAAGCGGTTAGGGGTACAAGTCGAGTTCATCACCCCGCAATGGGATGCGGTCACCTCGGGCAACTGGGCAGGCCGGTGGGATGTCAGCATCGGCAGCATGACCATCACAGCCGAGCGCCAGAAGGTTCTGGATTTCACCCCACCCTACTATTACTCGCTGGCACAATTCGGCATCCGCGCGGATTTGAAGGACACCATCAAAACGATAGAGGATTTGAGCGGCAAGACCGTGTGCGTGGCCAAGGCGACCACTTATGAGGACTATCTCAACGGGAAGCTGGTGCTGGATACGATCAGCACCGCAGCCCCCAAGGATGTAAAAGTCGCTCCAGTCGAGACCGACCAGCTCTGCATCCAAACCATACAGTCCGGACGCAAGGAATATGACGCAGTGCTCACAGCCGCCAACGTCGTGAATGACGGCATCCAAAAGGGCGCGCCGATCGCCTTCCTAGGCAATCCAGTGTACTCGGAGCCACTCGCCATCGCCATCGACAAGTCCTCCGCACCGAATGCCAAGTTTGTTGAGGCAATAAGCAAAATCATCACCGAGATGCACACCGATGGCACCTTAAGCAAACTGGCGATGAAGTATTACGGCTACGACCTCAGTGTTGTGCCCAAATAAGCCGTAGGCGGCAGCATCCGGCAGCGAACACGTGGAGTGTTCGCTGCCCGCCTTATCCTGTCGCCAGCATTATGAACGCAACCCATCAAACCTCATCCACAAGTCCTTCAGAAGCCGCTGATCCCTTATTAGCCGCGCGCCGTATGGCGCGCTCGTTCGCGTTTAAGGTCGGCCTTGTCTGGCTCGTCATCTTCATCTGTGGGGCACTCAGCCTGTCCCTCATCCGGCTGAATGCTGGTTTCGTCGGCGAGTGGTGGCGTTTCATCGTATATGGCGGATAGGAACCGGATGTCTGGCGTGTTGGTCTGATCACAACGCTGTTCATCTCGGTGGTATCGATCATCGGCGCCGTTTTCCTGGCATTCCTCAGCGCCCTGGGGCGCCTGTCGCGTAATCCAATCGCATACGGCGCCGCCACGTTTTACGTATCATTGATCCGCGGGACACCGCTCATCGTCCAGATCTTCATCCTCTATTTCGGGCTGCCCCAGATCAACCAACAGCTTTCAAAACTCATCCCCAACTTTGAGCAGCAGTTCTCGCTGATCAGTGGATTGCTGTTGCTGCCGGCCCTCCCCACCGGCATCCTGGCGCTGGCGCTCAACTACGGCGCCTACATGACGGAGGTCTTCCGTGCCGGCATTCAGTCCATCAGCAAAGGACAAACCGAGGCGGCCAGGGCGCTTGGCATGACGCCGTCACAGACCATGTGGCGCATCGTTCTGCCACAGGCCGTACGGGTCATCATTCCACCCGTCGGCAACGATTTCATCGCCATGACGAAAGATTCCGCCCTGGTATCTGTCATCGGCGTGCAGGAGTTACTCTGGCGTGCGCAGAAGGTGGGCGTGCAGTACTTCCATTCCATGGAGACCCTGTTGGTCGCCGCCGGGATCTACTGGATCGTCACCATTCTGTTACAGGCGGTCCAGTCCCGCATCGAAACCCGTCTTGCCAGGGGAGACCGCTGACAATTTGCGATTTTGGATTTGGGCTTTTTGATTCAGGATACACCACACAGCATACTGCGCTTCCCGCCGAAAACAAGCGGATCAAAATCCCAAATCTAAAATCCAAAATCCAAAATCGATATGGCTGATTCGATCGTTCGCATAACCGATTTATGCAAAGCCTTTGGGCCGCTGCAAGTGCTCAAAGGGGTGACACTGCAGGTGGAACCACGCGAGGTGGTATGTGTCATCGGCCGCAGTGGCAGCGGGAAGAGTACGCTCTTGCGCTCCATCAACTTCCTGGAGGAACCCACTTCGGGGCGGGTTGAAGTGGATGGCATCGTCGTAGATGAAACCCTGGCCAGCAAGGAACGCCGGCAACGAATTCATCAAATCCGCCTGCGCACCGGCATGGTCTTCCAGGAATTCAACCTGTTCCCTCACAAGAGTGTGATCGAAAATATCATTGAGGCGCTGCTGGTGGTCAAACGGTTGCCGCGCGCGCAGGCGGTCGAGATCGGCGAGTCATTCCTCAGCAAGGTTGGGCTGCTGCAGAAACGCGACGAGTATCCTGCCCGGCTGTCGGGCGGACAGAAACAACGCGTCGCCATCGCACGCGCGCTGGCAATGGACCCCAAAGTCATGCTCTTCGACGAACCCACATCCGCACTGGATCCGGAATTGATCGGCGAGGTGATCCGCGTGATGGAGGATGTCGCGAACGAGGGGATGACCATGATTGTGGTGACACACGAGATGAGCTTCGCGCGTGACACGGCGGATAGGATCATTTACATGGAGGATGGTGTGATCGTCGAATCCGGATCGCCATCCCATATCTTCACGCAACCACACGATGCGCGCACACTGCAGTTCCTACAGCGATACCTGGATCACTCGCACAACCACAGCTAACACTACAGAGTGGCCATGATACAGTACGCCCACAACCGACCACCTGCCGGATCCGCAGGATCCTTACCGCTGCTGCGTCCGCTGCCGCGCCCGTTCGCACGCTGGCCTGTGTTGGGCGCACTCCTGGTGGTTCTGATCCTCGCCTTTACCCTCCGCACTTACCAACTGAATTACACAGACATCGAAGGGGATGAGGCATTCAGCTACAACTTCAGCATCATGTCGCTGGGCGACATCATCAACGGAACCATCGTGACTGGCGAGCCACACCCGGTAGGCAGCTATTTCATGCTGCATTATTGGTTGGAATTGGCTGGGCACAACGAGTTTTCAATGCGCTTCCCGAGCGCGTGGTTCGGTGTGCTCGCCGTCGCCGTGGTGTACCGCCTGGGTCGCCGGCTACGTCTGAGTCTGGCGCACGCACAAGACGCCGTGCCGTTCGTGGCAGCAGTGCTGACGGCATTCAGCCCCTTCTTAATCGCGGAATCGCGCGATGGGCGTATGTACAGCATGAGCCTGGCCCTGACGGCACTTAGCACCTGGATGGCAGTGGAACTCCTCTCCGCCCGCACTCGCCCACAAGACGCAGCGCGCACAGGTATACGGGGTTTGCTGGTCGCATCATTTCCGCGCAACGCCACCGCGCGGTCAGTCGCGTACGTGCTGGTAAGCTGGTTCGCTCTTAACGTCCATTACTTTGTGGGGACCATCCTCGTCGCGCAGAACGTGTTCGTGCTGGTGCAAACCTTATTTACACCATTGCGCGAACAGAAATATCGTCTGGTCAGATGGATCATCGCAGAGCTCGCCATCCTGTTGGCCTTTGCGCCATGGGTTCTGATGGTGTACGCCATCCTACGCGACTACCCCGGCTTGAGTTATCGTTCGTCACCGCTGGGCTGGATGTTACAAATCGTCGCGGGCACATTCGTTGTCGGTATGCGCGCCCCTGAAGTCAGCGCAGTTTTTGCCATCATCGCCGCCATCGTCCTGGCATTCGGCACGATCCGCCTGACCCTGGCCGGCCAACCACAACGGTGGGGGGTATTGCTCCTGGTGCTGCTCCTCGTCGTGCCATTCACAATGGCTTACCTGGATTCACGCGACCGCGCCACATTCGCCGAACGCCAGGTCATCGGTATGGCAGTGGGTTTCAATCTACTTGCGGCTGCCGGCATGGCACCTGCAGGAGACACCATACGGCGTTTTCTTGAACGGCAAAACGGCGCACATTTGGCAACAGCGACGGCAACGCAAAATGTACTGCGCTACGGCACGCAGTCCGTCCTGCCGATCCTCCTTACCTTGGTCATGGCAACGGGCGTAACACTGGGTATACGCGGCTATTACCTGAACCAGCGCAACTCAGGGAGTGCGTGGCGGCCACTGATGACACTGGTACAGCGCTACTCGGCCAACGTATCGCCGCAACAGATGCGCTTTGCACAGAACTTCCCCGATCCGGGTATCGGCTTCTACTACCGCGGCCCGTCCGAACAGATGACATTGCCATATCGCTATGGCGACCTGGATGGGGCAATGCAGGTAGTACGCGAACTGGTTGACAACGACGTGCAACGGGTCATCCTGCGCATGGATGTATGGAACGCATGGAACGGCGGAAAAGACATGGACATTGCGCAAACGGCATTGTCCACGGCATTCACCAAGGTACATGAGATGTTCACCGGACGCTGGACCCTCGCCATTTATAGCCGGATCGACCCTGGCCAGCTCACGCCTTACGAGATCGGTTTCTCAAACGGCCTCGTGCTCGATGGCGCGACGACGCGCAGCCTTACAGAGATGAGCGCGCACGTCCCAGGCAAGATACTGGAAGTGCACCTGGGCTGGAACAGCACAGCAGCCAGGTTGGTGGGCACAGAGAAATTGTTCATCCACGTGCTTGACCAGAACGGCCAGGTTCCCGCGCAGCTCGATGTACCACTACTCCCGCAAGATATCCAGGTGGCCGTAAAGACGTATGGTGTTCCCATTACAGACACGCTCCCGGCTGGCACCTATCGTGTCAAGATCGGTATTTATGATCCTGGCCAGCCAGGTGCTCCACGTCTGCAGACGAGCGACAATTCAGATGGGGTTGATATTGAGTCGCTCGTGGTCAACCCATGATGGGAGCAGCACGTAACGCACGACTCACCAAACGACTCACCAAACGCTCAGGACGTGTGCCACCAGGGACGAGGGCGCTATAGCAGGTCGGTTATAGTTGGTAACTGGGACACGACCGTGGGCCGCGATACCTGGCGTGCACGTTACAATTGCCCGGTGCAGCCCAATCTAACTGACTCAAGAGGAATGTAAAGTAACAGGCTATGCCTTCTCTTCGCGACACACTTGCCCGAACACGCAATAATATCTTTGGACGTATTCAGACTGCGCTTGGACAGTCGGATATTACGGATGACACCTGGGATGAACTGGAAGCGCTGCTACTTCAAGCGGATATCGGGGCTGCGACAACAGACAGACTGTTGACAAACCTGAAGGAGCGCACCACACGTGATGGGATTGTCAAGGCATCATCGCTGCGTAGCGTCCTGAAGGAAGAACTGGTCCATTTGCTGGGTGAACCCAAAATTCCATCCTATACGTCGACCCGCCTGCTTGAAATCATCATGGTGATTGGCGTGAACGGTTCAGGGAAGACAACCAGCATCGCCAAACTCAGCCACCTTTACGTAAAGCGCGGGCGCAAAATCCTATTAGCCGCGGCCGATACGTTCCGCGCAGCGGCAATCGACCAGTTGCAAATCTGGGGGGAGCGCAGCGGCGTCCCGGTCATCGCCGGCATGCCGAATAGCGACCCCGGCGCGGTTGTGTATGACGCCGTGCAGGCCGCTTTCAACCGCAAGGCCGACCTGCTCATCGTCGACACGGCTGGACGGTTGCATACGAAACACAATCTCATGCAGGAGCTAAAGAAGCTGCGCAACGTGCTCAGCCGCTCGGTCCATGACGCACCGCACCAGACCCTGCTGGTCATCGATGCCACCAACGGGCAGAATGCCATCAACCAGGCGAAAGGCTTTGCCGACGCCGTGGGTGTAACCGGTGTCATCCTCACCAAACTTGACGGCACGCCGAAAGGCGGTGTTACGTTTGCGATTGTGAACGAGTTGGGCATTCCCATCCAATACATTGGCACCGGCGAGAAGATGGATGACCTGGAAGAGTTTGATCCCAGACGATTTGTCGATAATCTCTTCGACGA
Source organism: Chloroflexota bacterium (assembly GCA_023488685.1). Classification (GTDB taxonomy): domain Bacteria; phylum Chloroflexota; class Anaerolineae; order J036; family Brachytrichaceae; genus CAIXPS01. The sequence goes on from JAMDDR010000069.1 coordinate 11,200, forward strand.
GGACTAACGACCAACAGCTAAAAACATGATTGAGCAACTAACCGAACTGAAAGACAGGTTGTCCGCTACGAAGGAGCGGCTCGACAACCTGCGGGGGCATCTTTGACCTCGCATCCAAAGAAATCCGCATCCATGAGTTAGAGCAGTTGAGTGAAGGCACCAGTTTCTGGAATGACCCTGTGCGCGCACAGGGAAGCATGCGGGAACTGGCGCAACTGCGCCAGACCGTCGATAACTTCCGCGCTGTTGAACAGCGTGCCCAGGATGCTGGGGTCATGATCGAACTGGCTGAGGAAAGTGACGACGCAAGCACAGCAACCGAAGTTGAAGTTGAGCTGAACGCCCTTGAAGGAGTGATCGAAAAGGTTGAGCTGGACCTGATGTTCTCCGGCCCACACGATCACAGCGATGCTATCGTGACCATCCAGCCCGGTGCGGGCGGCACGGACGCACAGGATTGGGCACAGATGCTTTACCGCATGTACCTGCGTTGGGCTGAGCAGCACAACTTTAAGGTATCAGAAATCGACTACACGCCGGGAGAGGAAGCCGGCATCAAAAATGTCACACTCTCGATCCAGGGTGACCGCGTATTTGGTTACTTGCGTGGCGAGCGTGGCGTTCATCGTCTCGTGCGGCTGTCCCCTTTCAATGCAGGCAGCACGCGTGAAACGTCCTTCGCCCGTGTCGAGGTCTACCCGGATATACAGGAAGACCAGATCGATATCGAGCTGAACCCAAGGGATCTGGAGATCGAGACGTACAAGTCACAGGGTGCCGGGGGCCAGAACGTGCAGAAAAACGAGACTGCCGTGCGCGTTCACCATATACCCAGCGGTCTGATCGTGACCTGCCAGGATCAGCGCAGCATGCGCCAGAACCGCGAACGTGCGCTGCACATCCTGAAGGTGCGCTTGCAGGAGATCGAGGAACGCAAACGTGAGGTGGAACTGAAGAAGCTGAAGGGCGAGTTTGTCGAGGCAGAGTTCGGCAACCAGATTCGCAATTACGTGCTGCACCCATATCAACTGGTCAAGGACACACGTTCGAATTACGAAACCAGCAACACCGCCGCCGTCCTCAACGGGGATTTGGACGCGTTTATGGAAGCCTATCTGAGGGGTTCATGAAACTCCTGACCATCAGTGATGAGGTCGTCGACTGGATCTATAGCCCCAGCCTGATGAGGCGTTGCATCGACGTTGACTTCGTCATCAGTTGCGGCGACCTGCCGATCCACTACCTGGAGTATGTGACCTCATCGCTGAACGTGCCGTGTTTCTTCGTGCGCGGCAACCATGACTTGTACGAAATCGGTGAAGGTGGGATTGTCAAGAGCGAGCCGCAAGGCTGGATGGATCTGGATATGCGCCGCATCAAATTCCGCGGCTTGACGCTGGCGGGGTTGGAAGGCTGCATCCGCTACAAACCGCAGGTCCCGATGCAATACACACAACGAGAGCAGTGGCTGCGCGCCGTGTGGTTATCCCGTAAGATGCTCTACAGCCGGCTACGGCGCGGCCGGGGCGTCGATATCATGGTGGCGCACTCTCCCATCTTCGGCGTGCACGACGGCCCGGATCACGCCCACACCGGTTTCCGCGCATTCAACTGGCTCATCCAGCAGTTTAGACCACGCCTGTTCCTGCACGGCCACCAGCATCGCAACTACGCGCCCATGCAGCCAGCCGAGACATGCGTGAATGACACACGCGTGCTCAATATACAACCCTATCGCATCATCGAACTCTAAATCAGCGGAACGTCCTACAATCCACAGTGGAGCATCACATGGTATCTCAAGCCATTGTTCCCGAACAAACTCGTCCACCACAGAGGGTGGCATACGATCCTTCAATCCACATCACCGACTTGCGAGATCGCGCGATGCACCGGGGAGCAGACGACTACCTGGGTTGGTATCGCGATTACTACTACATGCAGGGGTGGATGGGTCATGGCACACAACCACTCCCCATGCGCAATGTCGCAGCCTTATCGAATATCATCGCGAAGATGCCTGTGCGGATGCGCACTGGTGAGTTGATCGTCGGCGAGCACGGCCACGACGCGCACCTGCTTAACTTCCGCGCCGCAGCGCCCACCGATATCCTCGACAGGATTGCCGGCAGCAACCTTGATGCAGAGCAAAAACAGCAAATGGTGGCATGGCTGCAAGCGGAACCATTCCTCTGGCAACAACTCGCGTCCGTTGCGCCCATGCCCCACGAACTTGAGCTGGCGCAGGAACACGGTGTCGTCGCCGTGTGGGGAACCGATCTGAACCACAGCATCCGCGCCTACGAGAAGGTGCTGCGATTGGGCTTCTCCGGCATCCGGCGCGAAGTGGAACAGGCACTGACTGAGCTGTGTCCCGCGACACCTGATGCGCCACAACGCCGCGTTAACTTACTGGCGTGGTTGCAACTGTGTGACGCCGCTTTGTCACTGGGTTCGCGCTACGCCGCAACAGCGCGCCAACTGGCTGCAGAATGTGGCGATCCGGCACAGCGTAAGGAGTGGCAGGATATCGCCCTCGTCTGTGAGCGTGTGCCGGCCCAACCGGCGCGCACGTTCCGTGAGGCCGTGCAGGCACTATGGTTTGCACACATGATCACGGTATGGGAGGATGGCGTCAATGCCAACGGCCTTGGCCGTGTCGACCAGTTTCTGTGGCCATACCTCAAAAAGGATTTGGACGAACAACGCTTGACCTGGCATGAAGCCGCTGAAATCCTTGCCGCGTTATGGGTGAAGCTGTATCAGAGCTACGACGTACAGCAGATGATGATTGGTGGGCAGCAACCGGATGGGAGTGACGCGACCAACCCGCTCAGCTACCTGGTGTTGGATGTGACCGAAGGCCTCGGCTTTGTACGCTGCCTGTCGGCGCGCCTGCACCGCAATAGCCCCAAATCCTTCGTGTCACGCTGTGTTGACCTGGTCGCCAAAGGGGGCGGTATCCCCTTCTTCTTCAACGACGAGGCGCTCGTGCCAGCGCTGGTGAGCAGGGGCATTCCGATTGAGGAAGCGCGTGGCTACGCCGCAATCGGCTGCATCGAGATCACGATCCCCGGCAAAGCCAGCCCACATGCCGTGAGCCACTGGATCAACACGACCAAGTGCCTTGAGTTGGCAATCAACGATGGGTGTGACATGCTCGACAGTACGCAGGTAGGGCCACACACCGGCACGCTGGAGGGCTTTAACTCGATGGCCGATGTGCTGGCTGCTTACACACGCCAGCTCGAGTACTTCGCGCAGTGGTGTGTATACGGCTCCAATGCTGCGGAGTTGGCACATCGCAGCCAATACCGGCTGCCCTACCTGTCGTTGTTGACCGAGGATTGCATTGCGCGCGGGTTGGACATCATCGAAGGGGGTGCGAGATACAACTATCACTCCAGCGCCGCCGTAGGCATTCCAAACACGGCTGACAGCCTTGCGGCCCTGGCGCTGACTGCATACTCCGCTCAGAGCGGAGACGGGCTCGCTGACCGGCGCGCGATTCTACAAGCTCTGCGCAGCAACTTCGTGGGACAAGAGGTTCTACGGCTGACGTTGAAGAACCGGCTGCCCAAGTACGGCAACGATCAACCCTTACCCGACACCTACGCCGGTCAACTCGCCAGCCAGTACTCCGAATTACTGGGCACATTCAAGACGATCAGTGGTGGGACGTTCTTCACCCACCTGTTCACATTCACCTTGATGCTGCCATTCGGGAAGCTGACAGCGGCAACACCGGATGGGCGTCGTGCGGGTGAACCACTGGCCTACAGCGTATCACCTGGACAAGGACGCGACACACATGGGTTGACGGCGGTGATCCAGTCCCTGAGCCATATCCCGCATCACCTGATGGCAGCCAGCAGTTCGGCCATCCTCGAAGCCGATCCAGCGCTGCTGGAAGGATCGGGACGGCAGGCGTTCATCGACCTGTTACTCACAGCAGTGAATATGGGCGTCGGTCAGATGCAGTTCAACGTGGTCAGTGCAGAGCAGTTGCGCGCAGCACAAACAGATCCAGAGCGCTATCACAACTTGTGTGTGCGCGTTTCCGGTTTCAGCCAGCAATTCTGCCTGCTGGATCGCGAGATGCAGGATCACATCATCGCACGCACGAAACATCGCCAGGCTTGATCCATTCATCATGCATCGAAAGAAAACAGGAGGGTATCGATGAGCCATAAACCCATCAAGATGTTCATGTGCGATCTGAACTGGACCTACTTCGATAAGCCGTTTGTGCACACGCCTCCCAGCGCGCCCCATGATTGGGCTTTTGTCGACCCGCTGGATTACTTCGAATGGCATCGCAATTTTGGCAACAACATGACGTTCTGTCAGGCCTACACGTGGTGCGGCTACGCCTTCTACCCCACCAAACTCGGTCCCGTTGCGCCTGGCCCAGGACAGGACCTGGTGCCAAGACTGATCGACCTATCGCATAAGGCGCACATGCCATTCTGTACGTATTTCTGTGTCGGAGCAGACCTGGTAATGGGCAACATGCGTGATCAATGGGTGATCCCCACCAGTCGCCATGACAATTATTGGGGTTACCTCGCTCCCGAAAGCCCCTGGACCGATCTACTGTGCGCCCGGATTGAGGAATTTCTGACGCGCTACCCGGTCGAGTGGATTCTGTTTGACTGGTTTGTCTACGGCAGCCTGAAACCTGACACATTCCACGTGCAGCCAGCGTGGTTTGCCAAACAGCCGTTCAAAGAGATCATCGGGCGGGAGATGCCAGACAGCGCTGCAGATATCACCCCCCAGGAAAGCCTGGCATACAAGCGCGCGGTACTGGCGCGCCAGTTTTACCGCATCCGTGACACCGTAAGGCAAACCAGCCCAATCACTCAGATCGTGTTCAACGTGCCATACTGGGAGGCAGAGGAGGCGCTGTGGGTGGATCATCCAATGTTGAACGAGAGCGACGGGCTCCTGGCCGAGTCCACGAATGAGGGCGTGCTGAACTGGCTGTTGCGTATCCGCAAACCCACTCAGAAAGTTTTCACCACGGTCATCGGCCGTATGGATGGCGTGTGTGACCCGGAAAGCTGGCGCAAGTGGCACGAGCTTGGCTGTGACTTCATGGGTTATGCCTGGGGTACGCCACCGGACTTCCGGCCGCATCCCTCTTATGCCGCAGGGCTGGAGATCGTACGCCGCTCTTTTGCGGCAATGTAGCCTGATGAACCCGATAACTGCCACCGCTGCCACCACACACGGCTGGATCTTCGATATCCAGCGCTTCTGTATCCACGACGGGCCGGGGATCCGCACGACGGTCTTCATGAAGGGCTGCCCGCTCAGTTGCCTGTGGTGTCACAACCCGGAATCACGCCGCCAGCAGTTCGAGTTGGCGTTTTACCTCAGTAAGTGCATTCACTGCGGCCACTGTCTGCAGGTTTGCACAAAGGGAGCCATCCGTGGTGACGATGCACGCATCGATCGTGAACGGTGTACGATGTGCGGCCGATGCGCCGATCAATGCCCCGGCGAAGCGCTCAGGATGATCGGTCACAAAGAGTCTGTTGCGGATGTGCTCGCGGTCGTCATGCGCGATCAGCCGTTCTACGAGACATCCGGGGGTGGTGTGACGCTCTCTGGTGGCGAACCGCTCTACCAGCACGAGTTTACACACCAGCTCCTGACAGCCTGCAAGCGTCAAGGACTTCACACCGCTATTGAAACAAGCGGAGGTGCGGCATGGGAGCGCCTGGATGCCATTCGCTCGTCTGTCGACTTGTTCTTATACGATCTGAAAGCCATCAATCCGGAGAAGCATCGGCAACAATGTGGCGTTGACAACGCGTTGATCCTGGCCAATGCGAAGCGCTTGTCCGCCACGGGTGCGGAAATCCTGTTTCGCACGCCGATCATCCCCGGTTTTAACGACGCCGAGGATGATTTGCGCCTGTTGAGTGAGTTCCTCCTCCAGTTGCCTAACCCGCATCGCCTTGAATTGATGCCCTACCATCGCATTGGGAGTGGCAAGTATGAAGCATTGGGCTTAACCTATCCCCTGCCAAACGTGCAGGCGCCAGCTGATATGGATGGCTACAAGGCTGTTCTTACTCAAAACGGTATCACATGCCTGTAGTGTCAAACATCATGTTGGATATAACATCAACCACAATGAGCGCGCTCGATTGCCAGGCACTGCGGATGTGTGGCGAGTACCTGGCGTCGGGTTATTTTGAGGTGCCTGACGCATCCAACTTGCGCCGGCTGGCGCGGGGCTTGCGCCGTCATTTCGAACTTGCCCCATTGCCGGAATGGCACGGCGACCTGCTCTACCCCACCGGCTCCGCCGACTTGCCAGCCATGCAGTCTGCAATCCGGTTTTCGTATTGGTCCAGCCTGGTGGTCGACACGCCAACCTTGGAAGCCAAACTGCGCCAGTTGCACGACCAGTCACTCAACCAGGCGCACGAAACGCTGTATGCCGCCGGGCAGGCCTTACAGGGTTTCTATCGTGTCGGATCGTCGATCCCAGCCGAGTATGGTCTGGGCGGTGCCGGCTATACGCACAGCATCATCAACTATGGTCGTATCCTGCGCGAGGGCCTGGGCGGCTATACAACGCGCCTGGAGCACTACGATCAATCCTGCCATGATGCAACCAAAGCGGATTTTTATGCTGCCATGCGCGACGTCCTGGCAGGTCTGACCGCGTTGTGCAAGCGGATTCAAGCGTTGGTCGAAACCGCGATGGCCCAAACCCCGTATTTCCGCAAGAATGGCACCCGTTTGCTCAAGGCGTTACGGCAGGCACCACAACAACCCGTCCGCTCGTTTTACGAGGCGATCGTTGCGACAAACCTACTATGGTACATCGACGGTTGCGACAATCTGGGTCGTTTTGACCAGGATCTATGGCCTTACCTGGAACAGGCGCTCACCTTTTCCTCTGGCGGCTCTGTGCCAGACAAGACAGCGAATGAATCTGTCCGCACCGAAGCGCTGGAACTGGTGCGCATGCTCTGGCGTAACATCGACGCAAATAGTGGTTGGAACGTGGCCATCGGTGGGAGTAATGGCAATGGCGGTCCCGCGTACAACGAGTTAACAGCCATCTGCCTGGAGGCTGCTGTGGGCCGGCGCCGCCCCAACCTGGCACTGCGTGTGCGCCGCGATATGCCAGACACGATCTTCGATCGCACACTCGATACCATCGCCAGCGGCTGTGGCTTACCGGCACTATACAACGACGAAGGCTACACCTATCACCTGCCCGGCATATATGGTGACATGGGTGAGGACCGTTATCACGTCGCTTTCGGGGGCTGCACTGAGACGATGGTGCATGGTTGCTCCAATGTCGGCTCGATAGATGGTGGCGTTAACTTGCTGGTGGTGCTCGACAAGACGATCAAAGCCCACCTGGTTGCAGCAAACAGCTTCGATGACTTCATAACCGCTTTTCTCGCCGACGTGCGTATGACGATTGCGGCCATCGTCGCCTGCGTAAACACCGATCAACGCTTGAAGGCCGCTTGCCAGCCCCAGCCACTGCGCACGCTATTCGTCGACGATTGCCTGGAGCGGGGTGTCGAGTTCAATGCGGGTGGTGCGCGTTACAACAGCGGCGTGATCAATGTCGGCGGTATCGCCAACGTCGCTGACGCATTGGCCGTGCTGCGCGAGCTCGTTTTTACCAACAAGGTTAACGCGGAGCGTATGCTCGCTGCGCTGCAAGTCAACTACCACGGCTACGAGGATGTCCTGCAGGCAGTCCGGGGATGCCCCCGCTTTGGTAATGATGATGAACGAGTGGATAGCCTGGCCGTCACGGTCGCACGCGAGACATTCAGCGCTGTCCGCAGCCATCGCACCTGGCGTGGCGACACCCCGTTCGAACCAGCTTGTATCATGTTCGTCACCTATGCCGGCGCGGGTGAGATCGTCGGGGCAACGCCAGATGGGCGGCACGCCGCCGAGCCAGTTGCCGACTCCATCGGCCCCATGCAGGGTCGCGACATGCATGGACCAACGGCGCTGTTGCGCTCGGTGTGCAAGCTGCCGCTTCAACAGGCGATTGGCACGCCGGTTCTCAACATCCGTCTTGGCCGCGAAATTCTTTCAACCAGTGAAGGACGCGAGAAGGTGAAAGCGCTGATTCGCGCCTACTTTGCCATGGGTGGAATGCAGATCCAGGCTACGGTGATCGATCAGGAGGTGTTGCGCGATGCAATCGCCCACCCGGAGCGCCACGCCGATTTGATCGTCCGAATCGGCGGTTACTCGGAGTATTTTAACAACTTGTCATCAGCGCTGAAGCTGTCCATACTAGAGAGAACTGAGCATTGCTAGACAAAGGACAAATAAGTCAGAGCCACGCCTTTTGCAACAGGTGCGCGTTTGTCCTGCGTCGACCATCCTCTGTATATAAGGGAGATTCATATTCATGACCAAGATAACTTTCATTGGTGCGGGGAGCCTTGGCTTCACGCGTGGGTTAGTGCGCGATATCCTCACCTTCCCACTGCTCAAAGATGCCACGCTATGCCTGATGGATATCGATCCTGAGCGGTTGGACTTCGCCTATAGGGCCGTCAGCCGCATCGTGGAGATGGGCAATTACCCTGCCAAGGTGGTCGCAACACTGGACCGTGCTGAGGCACTCAAGGATGCGGACGTGGTGCTCGTCACCATCCTGGCGGGCGGGGTGAACATCTGGCGCAACGACATCGAAATACCCAAGAAGTACGGCGTGGACATCAATATCGGTGATACGCGCGGGCCATCCGGTATCTTCCGCGCGCTGCGTACGATTCCCGTCATGCTCGGCATCGCGCACGACATGGAACGCTATTGCCCAGGGGCAACCATGCTCAACTACACCAACCCGATGGTGATGCTGTGCCGTGCGATGCAGCGCGAGACCAGCATCAAGTTGACCGGTCTCTGCCACAGCGTTCAAGGAACTGCCGAGATGCTGGCAAAGTGGATCGGCGCTCCCATGAGTGAGATCACGTATACCTGCGCCGGCATCAACCACATGTCTTGGTACTTGAAGTACGAGTGGAACGGCCAGAACGCCTATCCGCTCATTCGCAAGGCCATCACCGAGCGCCCGGAAATCTACAACGAGGAGCAGGTTCGCAACGAGATGTTCCTGAACCTCGACTACTATGTCACCGAGTCGAGTGGGCACAACTCTGAATACAACGCATGGTTCCGCAAGCGCCCCGACCTGATCGAGAAGTACTGCACACATGGCACGGGTTGGAATCCAGGCGAGTATGCTTACGTCGTCAAGCACTACTCAGAACGTGAGAACACCTGGCGCGAAGAGGCGAAGCAGTGGTTCGCTAAGGAAACGCCGATTTCGTTGGAGCGCGGGCACGAGTACGCCGCGTATATCATCAATGCGCTCCAGGGCGGTGATCCCTTCCAGTTCAATGGCAACGTCGCCAACACCGGCCTCGTGACCAACCTGCCGCCGAACGCGTGCGTCGAAATCCCCGTCTGGGTGAGCAAGAAGGGCCTGGAGCCGGCATACGTAGGCGCCCTGCCACCGCAATGTGCGGCGCTGACCAACCTCAGTTCGCAGATTGAAGAGATGGCTGTAGAGGCAGCGATCACGGGCGACCCGCGCCTGGTGTTCCAGGCCATCGCCTACGACCCGTTGACATCCGCGGTGCTCTCGCTGGCCGAGATCAAGCAGATGGTGAACGAGATGTTCGAATGCAACCGCAACCACCTGCCACAATTCAAGCACTTTGAGGCGTAAGAGGGCACGATATGAACTCCGAGTTTTGGTAAAACTCGGAGTTCTTAGGGAACCATGGAGGTACAACATGACCAATCTACCCGATGACATCGACTACTTCGATATTCCGCCGCTCAACCAATCGTACTTTGAGAATGACAAGGCGCGCCAGCCAGTAGCTCGCGTGACCATCTCACTGCAAGTAGATCCTGACGTGCTGGCCTGGTTCCGCGCCCAGGGACAGGGTTGGGAGAAGCGCATGCAAGCCGCCTTACGCATCTATGCCGAGGCACACATGATAGAAAACACTTATATCGGCCAACCCGGTGAATAAACCTATGCTTCAAGTGAATCTATCCAGCAATGCTCTTAGACTCGTCATCGATCCCGATGCAGGCGCAAGCATCGTGTCCCTGGAAGGCCAGTTCAACAACCAGTGGCTCCCGCTCATGCGCCCCACCCCATCCACAGCAGCAACGGCGCATGATGTGTCACAGATGGCCTCTTTTAACCTGGTGCCCTGGTCCAATCGCATCGTCGACGCGAACTTCAGCTTTCAAGATCGCATTTATCCTTTACATGCCAACACGCCACAGGGTTTTGCCATCCACGGCGATGTGCGCGAACGCCCCTGGCGTATCATCGAACAACGCACAGACGCCGTCACCTGCGCCATCGACTCGCGTGATTTCGCTGGCTTCAACTTTCCGTTTCCTCTGACCGCCGTGCTTCGCTACGCCCTGGCTGCGGACACATTCGACACGACGTTAACACTCACAAACGTGGGTAACCACCCGATGCCTGCGGGGTTCGGTTTCCACCCCTACTTCAATCGCGGCTTTGGTGCGACGGCTCAGGATGAAGCACAGTTACAGTTCAAAGCCGGCGGCATCTATCCTCCACTGCCAGGGATGGTGGCACGGTCGATCGATACGCCAGTCCTCGCAGGCGTGGAAGACGTGCGAGGATTGCATCACGTTCCAGCAGATATGGACTTTTCGACGCTGACGCGGATTGGCTCGCGCGAGATTGATCACTGCTTTGGGGCATGGGATGGCCATGCCACAATTGCCTACCCCTCCACAGGGGTGCGGCTACTATTCGAATGCGATCCCATTTTCGGCCATGTGATCATCTACACGCCAGCGGGCAGACCCTTCTTTGCAGTAGAGCCAGTCACACATGCCAACGATGCGTTCAACCTGTCTGCAGCCGGTCTGCCTGGCACTGGGACACAAATTCTCAGACCGGGTGAGCAACTGCACGGCACGTTCCGCATCCGCATAGCATACAATCCCATAGCGCCATAAGCGGGTGATTGCACCGGCTTTGGAAGTAGGATACTATTTATTGAACGCATAGAGCTTTTTTCAGGTGACACTGTACCCCAACGCACCTACACCACCCCCCATCCTGTCACACACTGATGAGACTGGAGGAGAGAGAAGTGGCGATACCACTGGCTTCATCGACCATCTCGATGATTCAGCGGATCGGCGCGGACGTGGCAGACAGTGCCGAGGTTCGGGCTGAGAAATTTATCCTGACAGCCGCCAGCCTGCTCGTTATCGCGGCAGCGGCCATCTGGGGAACCACCTACATCGCTTTCCACGAGCTGATCGCGGGCAGTATTTCACTGTTGTACGCATGCTTGATGCTCGTGGGATTACTGAATTTCGCGCTAACGCACCAACACCGCCCCTTCCTGCTTACCCAGCTCATCCTGGGCCTCTTCATTCCGTTTATCCACACCCTCGTATTAGGTGGCCTGTGGAACTCCAGTGTTGTCATCATATGGGCTTTGGCTAGCCCCATTGGGGCGATGCTCTTCTTCACGCCAAAGCAGGCACGCTGGTGGTGGGTCGCTTATCTTGTCGTCGTCGCCGTAGCGACGTTGTCGCACCCGCTGATCGAACGTGATAACAATCTGCCGTTGCTGTTGCGACGCGCGTTCTTTGCACTCAACATCAGTAGTGTTTCGACCATCGCATTGGTAACACTCAACCACTTCATCACTCAGAAAAATGAAGCCTACAGGTTGTTGCGCAACGAACAACTGAAGGCAGAGAATCTGCTGCTTAATGTGCTCCCTCAAGAGATAGCGGAAATTCTGAAGAACGAGGAGCGTACGATCGCCGACAGTTTTGACGGCACGAGCATTTTGTTTGCCGACCTGGTTGACTTCACCTCTCTTACCGCTCACATGGCGCCAAAAGAGGTCGTCAACCTGCTCAACGAGATCTTCTCGCATTTCGACGCATTGGTCGAATACTACGGCGTAGAAAAAATCCGGACCATGGGCGACAACTACATGGTAGCCGCCGGTGTGCCACGCCCCCGCGCCGATCACGCCCACTGCCTGGCGGCGATGGCACTCAGCATGCAAGCGTACCTGCAAGAGCGGTGTGCCAACACAGGCACCCCAATCGAATTCCGCATTGGTATCAACTCCGGTCCCGTCGTCGGAGGCGTCATCGGACGCAAGAAGTTCGTCTATGATATTTGGGGCGATGCTGTAAACGTTGCAAGCCGTATGGAGTCACAGGGAGTGGCGGGCAAGATCCAGGTAACGCGTGCAACGTACGAGCTCATCTGCGATGATTTCATCTTGCAGCGGCGCGGGACAATTCCCGTCAAAGGGCGTGGGACGATGGAGACGTGGTTCCTGGTCGGGTTGAAGGAGGCACAAACCCATGAACGCATCTCCACAGCCTAATCAATCTAATCAACCTAATCAGCCTAATCCCACAAAAGCAGTGACGCGCGGTATCGCCATGCTGCTGGTGCCGCTGTTGTTGGTTGCTGGGTTCATCCTGTATATCTGGCCGGATCGCACCGCCGAGTTGTTCGCCTGGACGATCACACCGCGCCTGACACCATTACTGATGGGGGCAGGATACCTCGCCGGCGCTTATTTTTTCGTGCGGGTGGCGGCAGGAGGGCAGTGGGATTCGGTTGCGACAGGATTTCCACCGATTGCGGCTTTTGCCTGGATTTCAGCCGGTACCACCCTGATGCATTGGGATCGCTTCAATCACAGCCATGTCACGTTTGTAACGTGGGTCATCGTTTACGCGCTTACCCCGTTGATCGTGCCCGCCTTATGGCTACTGAACCGCACCAGCACACGCCCGCCAGCACAACACGATCGCTCCAACGGACCCGCAAAGTGGATCATGGTTGTGATCGGTGCGACGGGTGTATTACTCGTCGCCACAGGCGTCGTGCTCTTCGTTACACCAGAACGTCTGATCCCGCTTTGGCCGTGGACACTCACACCGCTCACGGCGCGTGTTGTAGCATCCTGGTTCATTCTTGCCGGGCTGCAGGACATCGGCATCGCCACCCAACAGCGCTGGGGGGCAGCCCGGTTCATCCTGCAAACACAACTCATCGGCCTGGCACTCATCATGCTGGGCATCCTACGGGCACTTGACATCATGAACTGGAACAACATCCTTTCCAGCATCTTCGTGCTGGGTTTTGGCATACTCTTCCTGGGTCTTCTCGCCGTCTACGTTTTCACGGAGAGGCAAACCCCAACAGCAGCCAAAATGCACCCCGTCTAGACAACCAGACAACCCTAAAGATGGAGGGATTTGCCGTACATGGTATAGACTGAAGACAGGCGCGGGTAAAAATGACGGACAAGGATTACTACGCCATCCTGCATGTCGATCCTTCTGCCGGGGCAGACACGATTGCTGCGGCCTACCATCGCCTGATGCGCAAATACCACCCGGATAAGAATCCTTCGCCTGATGCCACACGCCGCGCGCAAGAAATTAATGCAGCCTATGAAGTGCTGAGCGACCCGGCAAAGCGCGCTGCCTATGACCGCGAACGTCTTCACCAGATTGCACGTGTGGCCATGTTGCGTTGCCCGCAGGACCATGTCGTTCTGATATCGAAAATCCTCTTTGGCAGTCGCGTTCAGCAGTGCCCGCGTTGTGATGGAATATGGGTCGAGCGCGACAGCTTGCTGCAGATGTATGCGCTGTTCGATCTCGCTGCGCCGGTCGCGCTCACCCAACCAGGGACACCCATCAGCGGGACGTCCAGCCATACAATGTGTCTGTCGGATGGTACCCCGCTGGTCATGACGTTGGACGAGGGAATACTACTGACAGTCTGTCCAACGTGCAGAGGTGTGTGGCTCGCTGCCTCAAGCTTTAGCAAGATATTCATACGGCGCAAGACGAGAAAAGCGGGTAATCAGAAGTCGGGTTGGCCGCTCTTGAACAGGCGGCAACGCATAAAGACCCTGGTCAGTGACTTCGTTGAGGACATCATGGAGTTCGCCGGAGAGTTTTTCGGACTACCACGTTAACCAAAGGAAAAGGAGCGATCATGGACATTCGATTCCAACATCACGTCATCGACACAGACCTGCCTATCGATGATGGCATCGGCGATTATGGCCAGACCGTATTGGTGGACCTCGATAGAGATGGCCATCTGGACTTTGTGGTCGGCCGTAAGGCCAATCACAACCGGGGCATCGCCAGTATCGTGTATTGGTACCAGTACCAGTCGCCAGAGCGCTGGGTGAAGCACATCCTGGGTTACGACTCCTGGTCCGATGTCGGCGCGTGTGCGCTGGACGTCGATGGGGATGGTTGGCCGGATGTCGTATGCAGCGGTGTATGGTATCGCAACCCTCAGCGCCCACACATGCAGGAATTCACACGCCATGTATTCGATCCGGACGGCGCAGGCGCACACGATATCGTCGCTGCCGATATTGACGGTGATGGCAAACCAGAGATAGTGACACTTCATGACGGGAAGAACGGGTTAACCTGGTACAAGATCCCATCAGACCCCACCCAATTGTGGGAGAAGCACTATATCGCCCCCGGTATCCATGGCGCGATAGCCCCCGGCGGCATCGCCGACATCGACGGTGACGGCGACCTGGACATCGTCTGCGCCAATACATGGTACGAGAACAAAAACGGCGACGCGAGCGAATGGGTGGCGCACCACAACATCCCATTTGGGCGGGTTGGTCCTTACGGCATGTGCGTTCGTTGCATCGTGGTTGACATCGACGGCGATGGCAAGGACGAGTTGGTGATGTGTGACACCGACATTGTGGACTGCAAGGTGGCTGTGTTCAAAAACCTGGACGGCAAGGGCAACGCATGGGAGCGCCACGACCTGCCGCAGAGCTTCACCTATGGCTCATTGCATTCACTGGCCGTCGCCGACTTCAACGGCGATGGCAGGCTGGAGATATTAGTCAACGAGCAGGAGGAACTGCTCCCTCCAGACCGTGAAAATCCGCGCTGGGTATTGTGGGAGTACCTGGGTGCCGGGCAGTACCGCGAACACATCCTGCTCGACACCCGGTTGGGCGGTCATGAATGCCAGGTCGGTGATGTCGATGGCGATGGCAGAATCGACATCTGCTCGAAACCATGGGGCGTTCTACCGTCAAACGGTCTGGGTGGCAGAATGCACGTTGACTTTCTGAGGAATGTGACACCGCCGAAGTAGTGATACAAGGAGACAGGAAGAAGCCATGCCACAAATAGCAATCGTGACGGACACAGACTCCAGCCTCCCAGCCGAGGTTGCAGCGCGTTACAACATACGGCTGGTGCCGATCAGTATTCAATTCGGCTCTGAGACCTACAAGACTGGTGTGGATATAGACGATGTCACTCTCTTCAGGCAGATAGATAAGGAAGGCAGGTTGCCGACGACCGCCGCGCCCGCGCCAGGCGAGTTTGCCGAGGCGTACCAGGCGGCATTTGACGCAGGCGCGGCGTCGGTCATCTGTTTTTGTGTCAGCAGCAAAGTCAGTTCAGCTTATACCGCTGCGCAAAGCGCATGCGACCTGTTGCCAGGATGCGATGTCACCGTGGTGGATTCCAACAGCCTGAGCATGGGCCAGGGTTTCATGGCGCTCGCCGCAGCAGAGGCCATCGACAGAAGGGCATCGAAGCATGAGGCAATACGCTGCGCAAACGCCGTGCGTGAGCGTACGCACCTGTATGCCGCGCTTTCAACACTGAAATACCTGGCGATGAGCGGGCGCGTGGGACACCTGGCAGCGGGCATGGCAACGCTGCTCGACGTGAAACCAATCCTGACCATGCAGGATGGCAAGCTCGATTTACTGGAACGCGTGCGCACTCAAAAGCGCGCCTGGGCACGCCTTGTAGAGCTGTCCACAAGTACAGCCAGCAACAAACGAATCGAACGTATGGCATTGCTGCACGTTAACGCACGTGAGGCAGCGTGCCTATTCCAGGAACAGCTTTGTGCCAGCCTACCCTGCCCCGGCTCTGTGATGGTGGTGGAACTGACACCCGGTCTATCAGTGCACGCTGGGTCCGGCGTCGTCGGTGTCGCTTTTGAGACAGGAGAATAGGCATGCCGCAGGCGCAGGCAGATTGCGATAATATGCTGGTGGCAAGATAATGGCTGCACATCACCGTGAGAACCACCAACTGGAGAACGTTCATGTCCGAGAGTTCCGGTATGGTTGCCAGCACTGACACCACAGTTGATCCCGTCCTTTACCAGGTCGAGGGAGAATTCCGCCGGCGTTACCCGCCGTACGCACACACCCACCCGCTCGACGAACTGCGCGCCACCGAGTATGCGCGCCTGGATCGATCCGGGCATATCTACCTGGACTACACCGGCGGCGGATTGTACGCAGACGCACAGGTGCGCGCGCACACGGACATGCTGCTTGGCAGCGTTTTCGGCAATCCGCACTCGACCAACCCCACGTCAATGGCAATGACGCGGCTGGTCGACCAAACCCGCGCTGCCATCCTGTCATTTTTCAACGCCTCGGCAGATGAGTATGTGGCCATCTTCACGCTCAACGCCAGTGGCGCTCTGAAACTGGTCGGTGAGTCGTACCCATTTGGCGCAGGTAGTCGCTACTTGCTCACGTTTGACAATCACAATTCGGTCAACGGTATCCGTGAATTTGCGCGCGCAAAAGGCGCAACGGTTACTTACGCTTCTGTCCTGCCGCCGGATCTGTATATCGACGCGGACAGACTGAATGCGTGTCTCGACCAGGCCGGCCCAGGACAGCACAACCTGTTCGCATACCCGGCACAATCCAACTTCTCCGGGGTGCAACATTCACTGGATTGGATTGCGAGAGCCCAGAATAAAGGCTGGGACGTGCTACTCGACGGAGCTGCATTTGTGCCCACGAACCGGCTCGACCTGAGCCGCTGGCACCCCGATTTCGTATCGTTGTCGTTTTATAAAATCTTTGGCTATCCAACCGGCGTCGGCTGCCTGCTGGCCCGTAAACAGGCGCTCGCCAAGTTACATCGCCCCTGGTTCGCCGGCGGCACCATTACCGTTGCTTCGGTCCAGGGCGACCGCTACTATCTGCACGAGGGCGCGGAAGCGTTCGAAGACGGCACGATCAACTACCTCTTGTTGCCTGCCGTCGAGATCGGCCTGCGCCACATCGCGGCCATTGGCATCGAACAGATCCACACACGCGTGACATGCCTCACCGGTTGGCTGCTGGAGGAATTGACATCCCTGCGCCACCATAACGGCAATCCGCTCGTGCGGATTTATGGCCCGGTCGACACACACGAGCGCGGTGGCACGATCACGCTCAATTTCTACGATCCTGATGGGCGCTTCATCGACCATAGGTTGGTGGAGCACTACGCCAACCGGGTCAACATTTCGTTACGCACTGGGTGTTTCTGCAACCCAGGCGATGGCGAACTAGCCTTGGGTATCTCTGCCGAGGAATTGACGTCGTGCTTTATACGCAGCAAAGAACGCCTGACAATCGATGAGTTCCGTCGTTGCATCGACGCCAAAAGCACTGGCGCGGTGCGTGTGTCGCCGGGATTGGTCACGACGTTCAAGGATATCTACCGCTTTATGCAATTCGCCCACACGTTTATAGACAGACGCGTGAACGAGCTTGCGGCGGTAAGCGCACCGGCAAACCCAGCTAGATACAACGCACAGGAGTGAATGCGGCATCGCCCGCAATAACGATGAAATACGGCGCTCACTGTTACATCTTCACCGACCACTGGTCCGATGATCAGTTATACCTGTTCGATACTGCACGCGACCTCGGATTGGACTGTTTTGAAATCTCCGTTGGGGACGACGTGCACTTCAATCCACAGACCACACGCGACCACGCATCAGCCGTAGGACTGGAGCTCATCCTCAGCCCCGGCGCCCTATGGCCGCGCGAATACGACCTATCTGCACCCGACCCCACTCGGCGCAGTCACGGTCTGGCATGGCATAAACGCCAGGTTGACCTCACCGCCAGTGTCGGTGGCACTGCTTACACCGGCGCGCTGTACGGCCATCCGGGTGTATTGCGCTACCGCCCGTTGAGCGACGACGAGTACAGCCTGGTTGCAGAGAACCTGTACGACTTAGCCGAACATGGCGCGCGCAATGGCGTAAAAATCGTGCTCGAACCGATGAGCCATTTTCGCACTCATGTGATCAACACCGCCGATCAGGCCGTGTGTCTCATCGCACGGGCCAATCACCCCAACCTGCACGTGCTGCTCGACACTTACCATATGGTGACCGAGGTGCGCGATTACGAGGCGGCCATCCGCACGACACAAGACAGGTTGTGTGGCCTCCACGCCTGCGAGGGTG
>JAMDDR010000267.1 GCA_023488685.1 Chloroflexota bacterium
ATCGGGGCTGTGTTACGGGCGGGTAACTGGGCGGTCACGGCGCTGATCGAAACCGATGCTTGGGATCGCCCGAACGGACCGGCGCGGGTGATCGATCTATGGCCCGGTCACATACCCGACGATGCGCCGCTGTTGGGTATTGCGGTTGACATTGGCACCACGACGGTTACGCTGTGGCTGGTGGATCTGACGACTGGCGCTGTGCGGGCGCAGGTCGCCGAGTACAATGGTCAGATCGCGCGTGGCGAAGATGTCATATCCCGTATCATCTACGCTGGCAAGGACGGTGGCGGTCTGGAACTCCGTGATCTGGTGTTGAAAACGATCAATACGCTCATTGTGACCGCCTGCAAGCGTGTCCAGGCCGATCCGGCGAACGTGGTCAAGGCAACTGTCGCCGGAAATAGCACCATGATCCACCTGTTGCTTGGCATACCGGCCGAGAGCATCCGCCTGACCCCGTTTGTGACCGCCGTGAACCAGGCGCCAACACTGCAAGCCGGCGTGATCGGATTGGACATCCATCCTGAAGCAACAGTGGATTGTTTGCCTGGCGTCGCCAGCTACGTCGGCGCAGATATCAGCGCGGGTGTGCTCTCCTCTGGACTTGACGATGCCGGGCCGATGACGCTATTCATGGACGTCGGTACGAACGGCGAGATTGTGCTGGGTAACCGTGAATGGCTGGTAACGTGCGCTTGCTCGGCTGGCCCGGCTTTTGAGGGCGCGGGCGTGCTGCATGGAATGCGCGCCACGGAGGGCGCCATCGAGGAGGTCTGGATCAACGGTGACACGTTTGAACCGACCTTCCGCACCATCGGCGGAGTCATGCCGCGCGGGGTGTGCGGGAGTGGTCTGATCGCGTCGCTGGCGGAGTTATTCCTGACCGGGGTGATCGACAGAAGTGGCAACGTCAACCTCAAGCTGCCCACGGCGCGGGTGAGGCGCGGCGAACACGGCCCTGAATACGTGATTGCCTGGGGCAGTCAAACCCAAAATGGCCACGATATCGTGATGACCCGTGTGGACATCGATAATCTGCTGCGGGCCAAAGCCGCCATTTATGCCGGTTTTACCGTGCTGGCCGAGAAGGTCGGCGTGCCGTTGGAAACAGCCGAGGAGGTGCTCATCGGCGGTTCATTCGGCAAAAACATCAATATCGAGAAGGCGGTCGGGATCGGATTGCTGCCAGACATGCCCTGGGATCGTTTTCGCTTCCTGGGCAACACGTCAGTGCGGGGCGCATATCTGGCGCTGTTAGATCGTACGGCGCGGGCGCGAATCACGGACATTGCAGCCCGTATGACCTACATCGAGTTGTCCGCCGACAACACCTTTTATGATGCGTTTACATCTGCGCTGTTCCTGCCCCATACCGACATCGCGCGTTTTCCGACGGTGCATGCGGCGATGGCCAGATCAGACAAGGAGACATAGTCATGTACATCATTGGCGAGAATATCCATATCATCTCTCCGCGTGTGAAAGACGCGTTGCAGGCCAAAGACGCCCTGTTTTTCCAGGGGCGCGCCGTTGCGCAGGTGGAGGCCGGAGCACAGGCGCTGGATCTCAACCTGGGACCACGGAAAAAGGACTGGGAAGAGATCTTCCCCTGGATGGTGGAAACGATTGAGGCCGTGGTGGACGTGCCACTCAGCTTCGACAGCACCAATCTCCTGGGCATCGAGGCTGGGCTGAAGAAGGTCACAAAAGCCCAGCCGATCATCAACTCAACGTCTGCGGAGCCGGAGCGGCTGGAAAAAGTACCGCTGCTGGCGAAAAAATACAACGCGCGCCTGGTTGCGCTGACGATGGGCACGAGTGGCATCCCCGTGGCGGCTGACGCGCGGGTGACCATTGCCGTCGAGAAGTTGATCCCGCGCATGCTGGAGATAGATTTCCCCATATCAGACCTGATCATCGACCCGCTGGTACTGACCGTCTCCGGCTGCCAGGAGTATTGCCCAGAATTGATCGAGGCCATACGCACGTTGCAGGTTGCCTGGAGTCCACCGCCTGCCATCTCGGTCGGCCTGTCGAATGTCTCGAACTCAGTTCCACAGGAGAATCGCTCACTCGTCAATCGCACCTATTGTGCGATGTTGATGGGCGTGGGGTTGAATATGATGATTGGCGATCCACTCGACGCGAAGCTCCAAGACACCATACGCATTATTGAACAGCGGGACGACAGCACGCCCGTAGGCCGCCTGTATCTCAAGATATGCGACCGCATTGCTGCAATGGAAACACCGGTCATTGACGATGTGGATGTCAATGATCCCGATCAGGCAGCGATCTGGAAGACGGTTCAGATTCTGCTTAATAAAGTCATCTATGCCGATGCCTACTTACAGCTAGCATGAAAATCGCAATCAGTGGAAAAGGCGGGGTAGGCAAGACAACGTTAACGGCGTTACTGGCACAGGTGTATGCTGATGCCGGGCGCGACGTGCTGGCTGTGGATGCTGACCCTGCGCCGTGTCTGGCAGGCGCGTTGGGTTTCCCGGCTGGACTCCGTTCACGCCTGCGCCCTATCACCGAGATGCCCGAGCTGATTGAGGAGCGAACCGGCGCGAAGCCGGGCACAGTGGGCGGCTTCTTCACCCTGAATCCGCGTGTAGATGATCTACCAGATCGTTTTAGCGTGATGCATCGCGGCGTGCGTCTGCTGGAAATGGGCGCAGTCGAAACAGGGGGATCAGGTTGTATCTGCCCGGAAAGCGCCATGCTCAAGACGCTGTTCACCCACCTGTTGTTTCGCAAGGACGACGTGCTGATCCTGGATATGTACGCCGGGGTGGAGCACCTGGGACGGGCGACGACGGATTTTGTAGATGCGATGATTGTCGTGGTTGAGCCAACACGTCGCAGCCTGGGTACTGCGGCGCAAATCAAGAAACTGGCTGCGGACATCGGCCTGACACGGCTATGGCTCGTCGGCAACAAGGTGCGTAGCGACGATGAAGCCGGCTTCCTGCAAGCCGAGACGCCAGGCCTGCCCTTGCTGGGTATTCTGCCTGCCGATTTAGCCGTACAGGAAGCCGACCGGCTGGGCGTCGCGGTGTACGATCACGTTCCGGCGCTACGGCAGGCTGCCGAGAAGATAGCGCAGATTCTGGTAATGCAACCTTTGGAGCACAGCGTATGACCACAACCATCGCACTAGCCGGTAAAGGCGGGGTCGGCAAGTCCACGATTGCCACGATGGTCATCAAGTACCTCGTGCAGACACAATCGGGCGCCATCCTGGCGATTGACGCTGACCCCAGCAGCAATCTGTATATGACGCTGGGTCTGCAACTGGAATGGACCGTCGGTGATATCCGTGAAGGCTTGTTAGATCAGATCAAACAATCGTTGACGGCTGGCGGCGCGGCAATGGGCACTCTGTCAGGCGGTGTGACCAAACGCGATTACCTGGACTATCAGATTCGCTCCTCACTCGCCGAAGGTTCCCACTGTGATCTGATCGCAATGGGTCGTTCCGAAGGCCCTGGCTGCTATTGCGCAGTAAACCACAATTTGCGCGAGGTCGTGGACAGTATCAGTAAAAACTATCGTTATGTGGTCATAGACAACGAGGCCGGCATGGAGCACCTCAGCCGCCGCACCACGCGCGATGTGCAAGTTCTACTGGTTGTCACCGATCCGACGCAACGGGGTATTGTTGCTGCCGAACGCATCGCCGGTTTCCGTCACGAGCTTGGCATCAACATTGAGCGCGCTTATCTGATCGTCAACAATCTACGCGAAGAAGCAATCCCGGCCCCGCTCCAGGCGCGCATCGATGCGCTGGATATTCCGCTGCTGGGCACGGTGCCGCACAACGATCGACTGGCGGAATTCGAGTTCAACGGTCGGCCCCTGGTTGAACTGGGTGACGAGTCGCCGGTCTACCAGGCAGTGGCGGCTATGATGCAGCGGATTCTCTAGGCGTTAGCCTGCGGCCCACTTGCCGGCGTTCAGGCGGACACCCACTGACTCAATTCGGTACTGCCCGAGACCAGGGCATCGTCCTGTCTGCGCCGACCAATCTGAACCATCTGAACCATCGGGATGATCTGGATCTGGGCGTCGATGGCGACCCATACCCATACGCGGTGAGCACAGGTCCGAACCATTCTTTCATTGATTTGCCCGGCTCCAGGAGTCAGTCGTATACTGTGAAGAACATACTCTTCTTTTGAAGGCGTAGCGCACACCTAGTAGAGTTCGCCCTGAGGGACGATAGGAGGTAACTATGAGACGCCGAACTGGCGCTGACGAGCGAAGGTGGGTGGACGCGGATAAGCTTCTGGATGGGATGGACGCAGCCAGGATCGCTGATGAGGCGCGTGAGGCGAAGGAACAGGCGGCCGTTGCTCAGCAGAGAAGTGAGGTGGAAGCAGAAGAGAACGCGGCGCGGCAGGCGAGATTCCTGCAGATTGACCGGTTGCACTCCACCTGGGCTCCCTCCATCAAGAACTGCCTCAACGCCCTGGGGAAGAGAACGTGGGGCCTGGGCAAGTATGAGATTGTCGACGATGTCGATCCGGACGCATACTGGAGGGAGTACCAAGTGAAAGGGCTGGAGTGGCACGAGCGGACGGACAGATATAGAGTCAGAAACCAGGACGACTGGTATAGCTGCGAGTACAGGCTTGGTTATCGTTTACGACTTGAAGTAAAGGGCGATCAATATATTCTGGGTAGCTCGCCGTTGACCGAGGACTCCCTTAAGCAATGGTTTTTGGGGGACTATGAAGACGGCTGCCCTCAATGTGTGGAAGAACACCTCATCCGTTTGTATTAATAACACCTCTCCGTCACCTCAAGCGATCGGGCCGCCCGGCCCACTGAAGTAGCCAGTTGCGCGAGGGGATCGCCGCCGGGCGTGAGCGAGAGATAGATCCAGCGCTCAGCCGCCGGCAGTTCCCCTTGCTTCAGCCGGGGAATAAGTCCCGCGCGTATGATCGAGGACTTACCGCTGCCAGACGGGCCTGCGACGAAGACGAAACGGGCACCCCGCGCGCCTGGCGCGCTCACCACGTCCCGTATACGGGTGAGCAACTGGTCCAACAGGTGCTCCCGCCCGAAAAACTAGAGGGCCTCCTCATCCTATCTGAATCACGCCGTCCTTTGCATAATCATAGGATGACATACGTTGCGGCTTGACGCGGATGATGGCTGGAGCAAAATGGCCGGCCAGGTGTCATTCAACCAGGTTGTAGAACTCGCGCCGTCCGCTCTCAACAAGCGGAGTCATGCGCTCGAACAAGGCGGGGAATCGGGCGTCGCCGAAGATGAGCTGAGCGGTGGCCTCCCACGCGCTGAAGCTATCAAACTCGGCCTCAATCACCACGGTGAAGAATGGTCCGCTCAGGTCGGTCATGGCGCGGGCGTTGCGCCCGCTGGGCCACATGGCGTGGGCCTCTTTGAACAACTGGACCAACTCGTCGCCTTTGCCGTACTTTGCTTGGAAAACATCTCGGACTACGATCATCTTGAACCTCCGTAACTAAGGCTTCGTCCAAAAATAACTTGTTCATTTCCGACCAGTTGACGCATGTGGCTTGATCGTGTAGTTCCATTTGGGCAGCACCTTATGCGAGATCAAGTTGATGTTGGCTTTTTGCTCAGGCGTGACCTTCAGGTCAGTCGCGTAATCGGTCGCGTCCAGATAAGCCTTGCAGCACAACCCTTGAGCCGTCTTGGTGGTGCGGATGAACTTCAGGACGGTCTCATAACTGGTCAAGGGATGACCGGCCCAATTGCCGCTGATATAACTGAACAGACGATGCTCGATCAGATTCCACTTCGAGGCACTGGTCGGGTAATGCATCACGCGAAGGGTCAGGCCCGATTCATCGGCGAAGTGCTGCAACGCCCACTTCCACAACCCACTGCGGTAGCTATTGGCGCCCCCGCCATCCGCCAAGATCAGCAGCTCCACTTGATTCGGGAACAGACGCCGTCCGTCGTGCCGCCACCACCGGCGGATGGCGTGCACGGCAAACGCCGCCGTCTCATGCGAGGTGCCGATGACGACGAAGCCCGCATTGTGGGCGACGTCATAGATGCCGTACGGAATGGCCTTGCCCTGTGCGTCACTCGGGAAGTCCGTGGACAACACCTCCAGCGGCGCCTGGCGCCACGTGCAGCCCGCATTCCGGAAGTTGCCGATCAACTCCTTCTTCTTCGTATCCACGCTAATCACGGGTTTTCCAGCCCTTTCGTAGGCGTGCCGGATGCGCGCGATGTACCGCATTTGCCGGTCGCGATCCGCATCCTGTTTCTGACTCAAGCGCTTGCGGTTCGCGCGTGGCGCATACTTCAGGCGCCTCAGCAAGCGCCGCACCGTCTCGCGCCCGATTCGGAACTTGCGCCGCTTCAGCCCAGCCGCCAGCTTGTCCAGTGTCTTGCGCGTCCATTTCGTGCCGCGGACGGGGTCGCCGGCCGTCTCATCTTCCAGCAACGCCTCCAGCGCCTTCAGGAGGTCCGGTTGTTTTTTTCGACCGGCTGGCGGCCGCCGCCCGGCGCTCGAATCCGGTCGGTTCGCTTCAGCCCACGGATCTCGCGCTCCCCACGTCGGATCGTGGTGCGGCTCAGTCCGCTGATCTCATGCACTGCTTGTACGCCACCGCGACCGCGTTGTAATGCCAGCACGCCGGCACATTGCCGACGGCTCTTCTCATCCAGACCGGCCAGCACGCGATTGATCGCACGGTGTTCCTTCGCGAGGACGCCATAGGGATGTCGCTGGCACTCTTTGCACTCACACCGATGAACCGCTCTCCGCTTCTTCTTCATCGCTCCTCGTCGGTCGCCGCCTGTCCCGCTTACCAACAGATGGTCGCCGTTTCACCGACGAGCTTATATCAAAACGGACAACTTATTTTTGGACGAGTCCTAAGGGTGCCATCTCACGA
>JAMDDR010000349.1 GCA_023488685.1 Chloroflexota bacterium
GGCCGGCGCTCGGCCTGAATGCCAACGCCCCGGTCAAAAGCGGCCAGTTCACCGCGCCCGTCGGCAATGCCACGTCGGCACGCGTCAATCTCAACCTGGCGTCGGGAACCACGACCATCGATGCGCTTTCCGACTCCAATGCCCTCATTGACGCGAAATTGAACTACGTCGGCGCGATCGACTTCGCCGTGCAAGGCGACGCCGAGAAAACCGTCCGGTTGCAACAGCGCAACGGCACCGGCATCATGTTTTGGCCATTTTCTTCCTTGAACGGCGATCAACTGCGCTGGGATATCGGCCTGACGCCCCGCATCCCCATCGACTTGCGCATCGACGCCAGCTCGGGCAGCGCCCAGCTCAACTTGAGCGACCTGAAGCTGCAGGCATTGACCATCGACGCCAGTTCGGGGGCCTTCAACGCCGATTTGCCGGACATGCCGGAGCACTATGACGTGCGCGTGCAGGCCAGTTCGGGCAGCTTCAATATGAACGTGCCCGAGGGCGTCGACCTCCGCGCAGAAGTGGATATGAGTTCGGGCCATGTGGTCTTCGATGTCCCCAACGGCGCCGCCGTACAGGTGGATGTGCGCAACAGCAGTTCGGGCAGCGTCGTGGTGCCGTCCGATTACACCCGCACGCGCGACGATGGCCGTGACCAGGGGACGTGGGAATCACCCAATTACGGCCAGGCCGAGCGCAAGATCATCCTCGTCGTCACCGACATGAGCTCGGGCACCTTCGAGGTACGCTGACACGCACGCTATCGCGCTGACGCTACCGCGCAGACGCTATCGCGCAGACGCTATCGCGCATTTGAGCCATAATGAACCAGGGCACGCAGGACCATCTGTGAAGGGGCAACCTGCGTGCCGCGCCATGTTTCTGCGTGAATAGGCGAGGGTTATGATGCTATCCTGGTTCCCCATCCCCTTTGTGTTGTTTACGGTGACCGCACTGATCCTGGTCGACGAACGCACGCCAGTGGGCGCGCCGCGCAACGTGCGCTGGGTGCTGGTGTGGAAACCGCTCTCGACGCTGCTGGTCATCCTGGTGGCCATACTGTCGTTCACTCAACCCGGCCGCCACGACACCGGCTACAGCCTGCTCGTCCTGCTGGGCTTGCTGCTCTCGCTGGCGGGCGATATATTGCTGATCTTCCCGCAGCCACGGGCATTCCTGGTCGGGCTGCTGGCCTTCCTCTCGGCACACCTGGCCTATATCGCCGCCTTCGTGCACATCCAGGCCTCATACCAGTTAGGCGGTCACCTGGCGCTGGAGCTGGTTGCCGCGGCGGCGCTGGCGCTGATTGGTGTTGCCATCTACCTGGCGCTGCGACCTGCACTGGGTCAGCTACGTGTGCCGGTCATCTTCTACATGCTGGTGATATCGGTTATGCTGCACCGCGCCCTGGCCGTCGCATTCGTATGGCCGGCGGAAACGGTGGCGCCCCTGCTCATGGCAGCCGGCGCGCTGTTGTTCTACCTGTCCGACGCCATTCTTGCCTTTGATCGCTTCAAACTGGCTGGCAGCATGCCACACGGCCACCTGTGGAATCTCTCGGCCTACTACGCCGGGCAGTTGCTCATCGCGCTTTCAGCCTCCTGGCTTACACTGGGCGGATAACCCATGGAGAACTTCAACATTCTCTACCCGGTGAGTTATCTGCTGATCCTGCTGGGTCTGATCGGCGCAGTGGTGCCGGTGTTGCCCGGCTCGCTGCTGATCTGGCTGGGCGCGTTCCTGTACGCGCAGGCGGACGGCTTTCGCGCCTTTGGGTGGCCCACGCTGATCGTGTTGGGGCTGATGGTGCTGGTCACGTGGGGGAGCGACCTGCTTCTCACCACACTCATCACCCGCAAAACCGGCGCGAGTTGGAAGGCCACCGCCGGTGCGATTGCCGGTGGCATCCCGGGCGGGCTTTTGCTCAGCGGCGTTTTCCCGCTGGTCGGTACCGTCTTCGGCGCGATTGTCGGCGCCGTAATCGGCGTCCTGCTCGTGGAATACCTGGGCCACCGCGACTGGCGCGCCGCGTTCGACGCGGCCAGGGGCTATATCATCGGTTACCTGGCCTCGGCTGCGCTGCAACTGTTCCTGTGCCTGACGATGATCGCCATCTTCCTGGTACAGGTGTTTGTGATATAAGAACGAACCACCAAGCACACCAAGAGCACCAAGAAAAGAAAAATCTATATCTTGGTGCTCTTGGTGGCCTTGGTGGTTTTCTTTACTTCTGTGAGCGGGCGCGGAACCAGTCCACCGTCCGGCGGATGGCCTCGCGGTGTGGCGTGCTGTGGTTGCCGAACGCGCGCTCGTACTTGCTGTGGTCGACGATGAACGGCCGGTCGAACTCGTAGAGCATCTCCACCAGTTCACGCATCATCGGGTCAAATAAACCCAGCGCCTTCACGACGACATTGGGCGTGGCGGCCATCTTCGGTGGCTGGCCGGTCGCCTCGAACACCAGCATGAGGAACTGTCGTGTGGTCAGCGTCTCGGCGCTGGGAATGTGCCACGCCTGCTCCAGCGCTTCCTCGCACTCGCCGAGCGTCACCAGCCCGCGGCCGAAGTCGTCGATGTAGGTGTACGTGTGCGGTACGTCGAGCTTGCCCAACAACAGCACCTGCTTGCCCTGCAGTGCCGGGTAGAACACGCGCTCGCCGGCGGCGGAACCGAGCACGCCGGGGCCGTAGAAGTCCGACGCACGCCCGATGGCCGCGCGCACCTTGCCGCTGCGGTGCGCCTCCAGCAGCGCCTGTGCCATCCGCGCGCGCACCTGCCCTTTGCGCGTGTGCGCGTTGTAGGGCATGTCCTCCGCCATCGGGCGATCCACCTCGCCGTACATGTAGACGTTCTCAGCCGAGATCAGTTTCGCGCCTGCCGCCGCGGCGCCCTCCAGGATGCCGGCCTGGATACGAGGAAAAAGCGTCACCCATTCCGTATACGGCGGGTTGGCGCAGTTGTACACGACACCAGCGCCCCGGCACACCTCACACGCGCTGGCTGGGTCGGTGGCGTCGCCGCGGACGACTTCGACACCGGCAGGCGTCTCGGCTTTGCCGCTGCGGTTCACCACGCGCACGCGCCGGCCCTTGTTAACCAGTTGCCGCATCACAGATGTGCCAAGCGGCCCTGTGCCAAAGATCACATGCAAACCACCGTTCTGATTCGCTGGCTTAACATCATTCACTGTCATTTCAATCACCTCATCTCAATTCAATACGGGTCCTGTGCGCAACTGCTGCTGCAGGAACTCGCGCAATATGGCGTAGGTACGCTGGCTCGGTTTCAGTCCGACGCACTTGACCAGGGCTTCCGCCTCCAGCCGGTAGACTTCGCCCGCCTGTTCACCCAGCAAGACCAGGTGGCCGAACAGTTCGAGTGAGATCAGCCCCTGCAAATGCCCCCAGGCCACCATCGCGAAGTGCAACAGCGAGAACGGCACGTCATAACCGGCCGCGGCCGCCGCTTCAGCCAGCTTACGCCTGAAGGTGGCCGGCACACGTGTGTATGTTTCGGCCAGGGTGATGGCCCCGGCTTGCCAGGCCGCGTCGAGCAGCTTGAGGACGATGGACATATTCCGTTGCGCGGCGGGTGCGGTCACTTCCCAGGGTGCGTGATAGCCCGGGATCGGCGTGCCGTAGAGCAGCGCGAAATCCTCCGGGTGCGCCAGTGACCACTCGCGGTAGACCAGCCCGAACATCAACAGCCGCCCGGCATGGTCGTCGGGTGCAAGCATGTCACAAGCCTGTTGCAGCCAATCCGCCTGCGATGTATACGCGTCGACGATCAGCGCCGTAATCAAGTCATCGCGACTGCCGTAATAGCGGTACAGCGCGGGCGCCGTCATCCCCAGATCGCGCGCGATGGCACGCAGTGACACCGCCGCCGCGCCTTCGGTCTTCATCAGGCGATGCGCGGCCGCCTTGATCTCGTCGCGTACCGCGGTACGCGCCACCTCACGCAAACGCTCACGCCGTGTTTGAGTCATCCACACACCTCGCCAGGCCGTTCTAGTTAACATCGTTTCTGTAAGTTAACGGTGTTAACAGTTTATCATGGTGTGAATGCCTGTCAATAGGACTTTGGGCGGAGCGGGAAGGAGCCGGTCGCCACCAGATCTACAATCTCAAGTGGTGAATCGACGATGGAGATCAAAACACACACGGTCACATTGCGCGGCGAGCGAATGGTGCTGCGCCCGCTGACGGAACAGGATTGGGAGACGCTGCTGCGCTGGAATAACGACCCGGAGGTGCTGTACTTTGCGGAAGGGGATGACGTCAGTTCTCACAGCCTGGAAGACATGCAGGGAATTTACCGCGGTGTGTCACAAAACGCCTTCTGCTTCATGGCCGAACTCGACGGCTGCCCCGTCGGCGAATGCTGGCTGCAACGCATGAATCTCGACCGCATCCTGCAAAAGTACCCCGACCTGGATTGCCGGCGTATCGACCTGATGATCGGCGAGAAGAACCGGTGGGGCAAAGGGTTGGGGACGGAGATGATCCGGCTGCTGACGGACTTTGCGTTCACGCACGAACGCGCTGACGCCGTGTTCGGTTGTGATATCGCCGACTACAACCCGCGCAGCCTGCGCGCGTTTCTCACAAACGGCTATCAACTTGACGTAACCACCCCGCAGCCGCCTGGGGGCAAGGCGCGCTGCTGTTACGATGT
Source organism: Chloroflexota bacterium (assembly GCA_023488685.1). Taxonomy (GTDB): domain Bacteria; phylum Chloroflexota; class Anaerolineae; order J036; family Brachytrichaceae; genus CAIXPS01. The sequence continues at coordinate 4,678 of JAMDDR010000349.1, forward strand.
GGTCATCAGGCGTCACTGAACCCGGATCTTTCGTCCATCTGCACCTACAGATGCTCGCACGCCCCATATCGCGCGGCATTTTGACAATCCGCTGCCCCAGCCCTACACTTATCGATGGGTGCGAATCATCCTGGCGAGTAATAGCCTTGCCAGCCGCTGGCGAATGCAACTGGTCGATCAAGCGCTTTGCTTACATCAAACTCATGCATCCTGGCTCATGTCTGCTGCCGTCAACGCGCTCAATCCACACCTTGAGGACTGGAACGTTCTGCGGCGTCCTCAATACAAACTCGGTTGTAGCTACCGTAGTGATCGCAGGGAGCACAGCGATGAGCAATCTTACGCCGACCACACAGAAGGTCACACTGGTCAGCCCGTTCACCCGGCAAAATGACGAATATGACCTCCCGGCCAACCAGTCCGAGCACCAGTTGATATGCCCGCACACCAATAAGCCGTTCCGTGCACTCATCCTGACCGTCCAGTCAAAAACCGCCAAACGCGCCAAAAATGGCGGCCGCGATTTCGACGTCCGCGGGCGCACCGTCGAAGGCCCGGAGCGCCGGCTGACGTTCAACCACGGACGGGACGAGGATTTTGAGTTGCGACCGAAGGATATCGTGGCTTTTCTGTACGAGGGCGATAAGCTGCTCTACGTACAGAACCTCACCACGCGGCGCGCCTGGGGTATCTCCAGTTGGGGCTTCTAGCATCTGGCGGGCGCGCCCCTGCCCTCGTGCCCCCTTGGCCTGGCCCAGCCACTGATTGACACAGCGGCACCCGCCGAATGATGTCGTTTGCGCACTGCAGCACTCGGCGCATAATGAATGCCGACGCTTAGCAGCTTTGAGGCGACAGTCCCAAAGGAGACATCATTCGTGGCACATCAATACGAAGCCGATCAGTGGCAACGACACGTGATGAACTGGCACGACCCGCACCAGCAGATCGAGCCGCTGGCGCACGAGATCGAGGCGGTCGACGGCGCGCTCGCGGCACTGGTCGATGCCGGCATTCTGCCGCACCCGCGCTACGACCACGCCAAATTCCTGGCACACCGCGCCGCCGTACGCGACCATTTCGACATCCCCTGGACGGCCATCACGCCGCGCATGCAGCGCCTGCTCTACGCAATCAACGCCATCGCGCAACCGCGTGTGATGGTGGCCGTCGGCATTTTCTGTGGCAACACCTTCATCTCCAACGCCGGCGCGGCGATCGGCCCGGGTGCAGCCTACCAGGCGCAGCGGCTGGTGGGTCTGGAGATCAATCCGGAGGAGGCTGCTCGCGCCCGCCGCAACGTTGCATCCATCGACGCTGGCAAGGCGGCCGAGGTACTGGCCCAGGATGGCATCCCCTGGTTGCGTGATTTCACGTCCACGATCGATCTGCTCTATCTCGACGCGGATGGCACGGGCGGGCGCGGCAAGTCCATTTATCTCGATCTGGTCGAGACTGGGTTGCACGCACTACATCCCGGCAGCCTCGTGCTGGCGCACAACTCAGTGAACTGCGCAGGCGAACTGGCTGACTACCTCGACCATATGCGCAACCCAACCCACTTCCACGCCAGTATGAACATGGTGGTGGACGACCAGGGATTGGAAGTGTCTTTGTACTGATCGCATCTGAGAAACGCCAGGGGCACAGACAAGCGAAAGGAGGATATCGATGGATAGGATCGTCATCGGCACGAGTGCACTGCCCAACGCCAGCGTTGCACTGATCAAGGAGGCCGGCATCAGCTGGCTGCGCCAGGATTTTCCGTTCCCTTTCGCTGACCACATGGGTGGCCACCTGACGGAGGAGTACCTGAAGGCGAAAGCCACAGCAAAAGCATGGGCGGAGCAGGGCTTGAACCTGATGGGCGTCAGCCCGATGCCTGGCATTGGTGGCTACAAGCCCGATGCCGCAGGCAAAATGCAATTCGTGTGGCAGGACTGGTTTCCCGGCTGGATGGGTTCCCCCGCCGGCGACGGCCAACTCTTCCGCAATTACCACCAGGTGTGCGCGTTCCTGGCACATGACCTGCGCGGCATCGTTCAGATGTGGCAGATCGCTAATGAACTGGATATCGAGTTGTTCGCTGGGCCACTCAACCCCCGCCAGGCGGCCGAACTCATCCTGCAGGGCGCACTGGGATTCAAGTCTACCGACCCTACGTTGATCGTCGGGCCGAACACTGCCGGTGCGCCACCCGCCTACTATCTGTATGGGA
>JAMDDR010000329.1 GCA_023488685.1 Chloroflexota bacterium
AGACCGGCGCGCAGCCAGTCACTCTCGGCCAGGCTTTCCAGCAACGCAGACCAGCGCGCGTGCAGACCGCGCAGCAGTTGCAGCGACGTCTCGATGCTGGGATTGTCAGCATCCACCCGTGTGGCCCAGGCATCCTGGTTGTAGGGCTTGAGCGTGGGTTTATCCTCGGTCAAGATCAGCTTCAAGCGAACGAAGCTGTTGATGTGCGAGTCGGCCAGGTGATGTACATTCTGCGCTACCGTCCACTCGCCGGCCAGGTAGTGCGTGGTCAACTGCACCGGGGTGAGGTCGCGCACCACCACTTCGAGTTGGGCCGGCAGTTGGCGAATCTTGGCGATCATTTCACGGCGCTGTTGTGGCGTGAATTGCGGTTGCATGAAACCTCCTGGGTTAAGTCAATCCCTTCGACCTCGGCGGGTATGGGAGTGAGCCGGGTCGCCGCGACAAATCTGTCGCCCTCGCAAACCCTCAAACCGTGAGCAAAGTCTACAGCATGGCAATGAAGTCGTCGACGCTCAACCCGGCGTCATCCAGGATGTTCGTCAACACCTTCGGGTGCAGCGTCTTGCCGGCGTGGTACGGCACGGTCACACGGCGGTTGGCCTTGTTCTTGTAGATGCGGTGGCTGCCGCTGGACCGGCTCAGCGTAAAGTCGAGCCGTTCCAACACACGAATGACCTCGCCCGCCGTCACGCGCGGCAGTCGGCTGGCCTTAGCCGCACTCACGCAGCAACCTCTACCATGGTGACGCTCACATTGGTCGCCGTAGGGATTGGCTCCTGGTTGGCGATGCGATCCTCGATGTGCAGCTTCAACGCGTCCGCAATGTTGGCCATTGCCTCCTCGTACGTCTCCCCCTGGGTGTAGCACCCTTGCAGGGATGGGCACGAAATGAAATAACCATCCTCATCCCGCTCAATCACCAGCGGAAAGGTATAAGTCTGTTTAACCATGTCCATCACTCTCCCTGGCGGATTGTAATCTGCTTTGCCGTTGGGGTGCCATCAACTTGTTGTTGTAGTGCTTTCGGCAGTGAGGCGCACGGCAGCAGCTCAGCGGGGTTGTGTATCATTGGGCTCAAGAAGTTGAGGTAAATGCAAGCCAATCATCTGATCCCCATGCGCCAGCGCCGGCGCCATAAGAATAAGAACAGCGTGGCGAAGCGCGCTCTGCAGATTTTCTCGATCCTGTTCGTGGTGATTGCCACCATCTCCATCGCCGTCCCTGCCTCTGCTGTGGCAGCGGCCAGCGCGGTGTACTCGTATTTCACACAGGATCTGCCCGACCCAACTCAGATCGTCAAGGTGCAAAACGCCTTCCAGACCACCAAGCTGTACGACCGCACCGGCAAGCTGCTCTACGAGATCATCGACCCCACCGGCGGCGACCGCCAGTGGGTGAAATTCGACGATATCTCGCCCTACCTGCGCTGCGCAACGGTGGCGAACGAAGACCGCCGCTTCTATGAGAACGAAGGTATCGACGTGCGTGGCACCCTGCGCGCGGTGATCAATAATTTGCAGGGCGGCGTCACACAGGGCGCTTCGAACATCGCACAGCAGTTGGTGAAGAACGTCATCACGCCTGTGGAGGAGCGCGCCGGCCCCAAGCGCACGCTCACCGTCAAGATCCGCGAGGCGTTGCTGGCGATGGAAATCACTCGCCGTTACGACAAGAAGCTGTTGCTGGAGTGGTACATCAACACCAACTTTTACGGCAGCCTGGCGTACGGCATTGAGGCAGCGTCGCGTGTGTACTTCAACAAGAGCGCCAAGGATCTGAGCCTGGCCGAAGCGGCCATACTGGCGCCCATCCCGCAGTACCCCAAGCAGAACCCGTTCGACAATCCTGTGACGGCCAAGGATCGCCAGGCCATCGCGCTGGATGCGATGGTGGAGGCCAGCGAGTCGAAGGTGCCTGACTGCGACATCACGGCCAAGATGGCTGCCGATGCGAAACGCGAGACGTTGAAGTTGGTCACCAAGCAGCAGCGTTTTAACATCCTCGCCCCGCACTTCTCGGTGTATGCCAGGGACCGCGCGGTTGAATTGCTGGCCGACCAGCGCGGCATCGGCGTCGACGCCGCCACCGAACTGGTGAACCGCGGCGGTTTGAAGATTTACACGACGCTGGACCTGGATGTCGACGATCATATCCGCGGCATCGCGAACGAGAAGATCGCAGCATTGCAGGCGGCGGATAAGAAGGCCAACAACGCGTCCGTGGTGGTGATGAAACCCGGCACAGGTGAGATTATCTCGATGGTCGGCAGCCTGGATTATTTCAACGACGCCATCGACGGCAAGTTCAACGTCGCGACTGGTCTGCGCCAGCCCGGTTCCTCATTCAAGCCGATCACCTACATCGAGTTGCTACGCCAGGGCTCATCACTAGCGACATTATTCTGGGACGTACGCACTGCCTTCGACGTGGGTGGCATTGAACCCTATACGCCGGAAAACTATGACCGCAAGTATCACGGGCCGGTGCGCCTGCGCCTGGCGCTGGCGCGTTCGTACAACATCCCAGCCGTGGAGTCATTGCGGCGCGCGGGCATCGGTAACGTGATCCGGACGGCGCATAAGCTCGGCATCAACGACCTGGACCAGGGGCTGCAGCATTACGGCCTGGCTTTGACGCTGGGTGGTGGTGAAGTCAAATTGCTGGATATGACCTACCTGTACAGCGTATTTGCCAATGGTGGTTCGATGATCGGCGTGCCACGCTCGGCCAGCATGAAGCGCCCGGGATATCGGGATTTGGATCCGGTGGCGATCCTGCGTATCGAGGATTCCAAGGGTGAAGTGCTGTACGAGTACCAACCCGCCACCAATCCCAACCTGCTCGGTGCCAACAGTCGCCAGCTTACCTATTTGCTCACCAGCATTCTGTCGGACCCGACGGCACGCTCGGCCGCGTTCGGCTACCCCAGCGTGCTCGATCTGTCAGATGGTCGTCCCGCCGCCGTCAAGACCGGCACGACGAACGACAACAAAGACAACTGGACGATGGGCTACACCCCCGACTATGTTGTGGGTGTGTGGGTCGGCAATACCGACAACAGTTCGATGGATCGCTCGGTCACCGGTTTGTCAGGCGCGGCGCCGATCTGGCATGACGTAATGGATTACCTGCATCAAGACAAGCCGCTGCGCGAATTCGAGCGGCCGGATGGCCTGGTCGAGCGGGCAGTGTGCCAGATCGATGGGCTGCAGACGAATGGCGTTTGCCCGGCGGTTACCGAGCTATTCATCGAAGGCACAGAACCGACCCAGCAGAGCACCATCGTGCAGAAGTTCCCGATCAACAAGGAGACCAACAGGATCGCCGTGGCCGGTACGCCTCCTGACAAAGTCGAGGAGCGCATCATGTACGTGTTCCCGCCACAGGCGCAGGATTGGTATAGCACGCTTACCGACGAGGAGAAGGCGGCGATGCCACAGCCACCCACGGAGTACGACACGCAGTATGGCGGCACGATCGCCTCGGGCGACGTCGCCATCACGCAGCCAACCAACGGCGGCTACGTGAGCGCGACGCAGCCTATCGCCAATGTGGAGATCCGCGGTAATGCCAAGGGGGGCAACTGGACTGCGTACAAAGTGTTTTTCGGCGCTGGTATCGACGTGCCGGCCGATCAGTGGCAGCAGATTGGCCCGGACCATCCGGACCAGGTGGACAACAACCTGCTGGAGAACTGGAATCTGGCGGGCATTGCGCCGGGCATCTACTCGCTCAAGCTGTCGCGCATTGAGAACGACGGCAAAGTGACCGACTCGATCATCCAGGTGACGGTGGATAACACTGCGCCGACCGTCAAGCTGATCCAGCCGCGCGACAACGAAGGCTTCAACGCCACCAAAGACGAGTGGGTGGACGTGAATGCGCAAGTGCAGGATGACAACACCATCAGTCGCGTCGAATTCTTCACCAGCGCCGACCCGGCCACTCCGTACACGGTCAAGACGGTGGCGCCGTTTAACGTGAAGTGGACGATCAAAGCCGGCGGGACGGTGGAGTTCTGGGCCGTGGCATACGACGGCGCAGGCAATAGGACCGAAAGCCCGCACGTGCGCGCGCTGATTGGGGGTGGTTAGAGGTATCGGTGGGGATCGGCATCGGTCGGAATCGGCATCGGTTAGGGTCGGCATCGGTTAGAAACCGACGCCTGAGCATGGAAAACCCGCTGTGCGGGTTGGGGATGACCGGCGTCGGATCTGATGCGATGCCATGGTGCGTGGATGAGGATGAGATCGGCATCGGTTGGAAACCGACGCCTGGGCGTGGAAAACCCGCTGCGCGGGTTATTGATACGGGTCTATAGTGTGCAACGTTCCAACAGCGTGCTCAGATTCCCGGTTTGATGGTGGGCCTTTTGTGTCTGGATATACCTCACTACCTGGGGGATCTCAGCGCAGCGCATTGTTAGCACGCCGTATCCATCCTGCCAATACAGCGTATCGGCAAGGCCACTTTCCTTGTTGATGTGGTGCGACGACGCGCCTTTCAGATTCTTCGCCACGTCCGCCACCAATATGGTTGGTGACAATTCAACCAGCAAATGCACATGATCGGCAGCGCCGTTGACTGCATGTAGCACATAGCCCAGCTCTTTGCATTTCGCCGCGATGTAAGGGTACAAACAATCTTCAACAGCCGGCGTGAGCAGCGGCAGGCGATTGCGTGTACCCCATACAAAGTGGAAGACTAATTGGTAAAAGGCTCCAGCACGCTTCATTGTCATCACCATTGTTCCGAACCCGCGTAGCGGGTTTTCAATGCTCAGGCGTCGGTTTCCAACCGATGCCGACCCTAACCGATGCCGAACCTTCGACGCCAGTCTCACCAACGCCGATCCTCTTACAGAATTCCCAACACCGCGGCGATCACAATGACAACCGCGACGATCAGAAACACGAAGGCTACAATGCGCAGTGCGCCGGCAGTCCAGACCGCCCGCCCGTGACGTTGGTGCACGGCTTCACCCTGCGCCAGTGCGTGCGTATTGGTGGAAGGTACGCCCCGGATCTGGCTCAGCCACCACGCCCGTGCGCAGAAGGTATACTGCCCAATCTCACTCGCGCGGATGATGCGGCCCTGGCGCGTCCCGCCGGTTCTCTTTTCCAATCCCCAATCTCGGCTCTTCACTATCCTACCAACCGATACCCGCGCCCGCGCACGGTGACAAGATATTTTGGCTCGTCTGTATCCGGTTCCAACTTGGCGCGCAGGCGGCTGATCAGCTTCTCGATGCGGGCGTCGTCCACCTCGTCGAGGTAATTCTCGCCCCACACCTGGGTCACAATGGCATACTTGTCCACGATTTTGTTCAAACGTCCGTATAGCAGCAGGGCCAGTTTGTACTCCAGTTCGGTCAACTGCTCGACACGCCGGCCATCCACGTACACCTCACCAGAGTCGACATCCACCCGCACACCGCGTTCCACGCCAGGGCGTGTCAAGGCCTGGCGGCGGATGAATGCCAGCCACACCTCGCCAACGGCCGGGCGTGTTGCCGGGTCTTCATTCTCGGCAGCCAGCATGTTCTTGACCCGCAGCTCGTCCAGGGCGGCGTCGTCGGCGGGCTCGCCGTGCACGAGTGCCATCAGTGCCAGGTGCTCAGGTTCGGTAATCTGCTCCCATAGTTGCATGCATTCGCGCCGAATGATGGGATCGTCGTCAAAGGCTTGCTGGGCGACCGTGAGCGCCTGGTGGCGTGTGCTGTCAGGGGCGCCTGCGGCGACGCGCATAAAGGTCTCCAGCACGGCCTCCAGCAGCCCCGGATGCCCGCCGGCCTGGGCGACGACGAAATCGATTTCGTCGCTCTGCCAGGTCGCGCTGTTATCCGCGGCGAACTCGCGCGCCACGGTTGCGGCGTCGGCGCTGTTCATGAAACCGAGCCACTGGGTGTGTGGCGAGAACAACTCGACAAATTCCGCAGCCTCACGATCTGAGCGGATATCGGAAAGGGGTTGTTCGGTCGCGGTGATGTAGATGAGCGCGTCAGCCAGGCGATCTTTCATCGCGCGCAGGTTCAGGTAGGTGCGGCCGTCCAGCTTTTCGAACGGGTCATCGAATTCGTCGAACAGCAGCACCAGGGCGCGACCCGCATCCACACACAGTACGTTGATGGCGTCATTGAATGCCAGCGGGCTGCGGATGGGCGTCGGCGGCTGGACGACCTGCTCGTACAGCCGGTCGAGCCGGCTGAGCACGGCGTCCTGCGTGCCGGCACGGCGCAACGCTTCGATCGCGTTGCGCAGGATCACCTCGTGCAGTGCCTGCTCGCTGCGCTCGGGCATCAGGTTGCAATCCACATACACGAACAGCCAGTCATCACTGCGTTCGTTCAGGAATGCCTCGCGCACGGCCGGCGTACACAGGCTGCGCATCAGGGCTGATTTGCCCATGTTGCTGAGGCCTATGATCGAGGCACACTCGGCCGTCCGTACGGCGCTCGTCAGAAACTCGGTTTCTTGCTTGCGGATCATGTTGGTTGTTAGTTGCTGGTTATTGGTCGCTGGAGATTAGAGATTAGTGATTGGAGATTACAAGAATCTCCAATCACTAATCTCTAACCTCCAATCTCGAATTACTATCCACCAGCTACAATTTTAGCCATGGATCAACTTCTGATCACAATCGTCGCGGTGGCGGTCCCGACGTACCTTTATATGCGCGCGGTGCGCAGTGTCGATCGCTTTGAGAAAGAGCCGTTGCGTTACCTGGTGGCCACGTTTCTATGGGGAGCGATCCCGGCCGTCATCCTGGGCATCATTATCGAGTTGATCCTGGACTTGCCAGTGCAACTGGTGTTGGGCGAGGAGAGCCAGGCAGGCAACCTGGTCAACAGCGCCGTGATTGCGCCAGTGGTCGAGG
>JAMDDR010000462.1 GCA_023488685.1 Chloroflexota bacterium
GGCTCGCGGTGTGTTCGCATTGCCCGTGGCGAACATGGCTGCGTGGTGTGAGATGTTGTTCTGGCCTGCGAGCTGGTAGGTGCTGAGCGGTTGCGGCACCAGGAGTTCTTCCACCCACTCGACCATCCTGCGCTCGCTAATGCCGAGTGTCGTTGCCGCTGGTGGCAGACGCACCGCTTGCAGCGTGGTCACCTGGTCCGGTGTGCCGGTCTGTTGTTCCATCGGCCAAATGTCAAATGGAAATTGGCTGTCCACCGGCATGTAAGCGTCAAAGTATACGATCTGCCCGATGCGTTCAGCCATCTCCGCAGCGACCCCGTTAACGACCAGGCTGGCTGCGCCGTGTCCAACCAGTACGATGTTGGTCAAATCCTCGTAGAAGAGCAAGTTCGTGACGTCGCGAATATGCGTGTTGAGGTCAACGCCACAGGCGCGCAGGTGTGAGCGCTCGCCCATCCCTGTCAACGTCGGCGTGTAAACATCGTGTTTCGCGACGCGCATGATGGGCGCGACCAACTGCCAGCACCATCCCCCGTGCCACGCCCAATGTACCAATACATACGTTGCCATTCACAACCCCCGTCCAAAACGACCAGTCCCCCAGAATATCACGAATCATACTGGCGCTTGGGCCTGCAGAAGGCACCTCCGATCAGGTGGATATTGCGCCGACACGGTGGTCGCGCAGCCCTTCGAACAGGTCCGTTTCGGTTTTGCGCCCGCCGTTGACTGTGCTGTAGGTGCGATAGAAACCGTGCGGGCTGCCCCACAGGCGTCGGTGCATCTCGGGCGTGAGGTTGGCGAGGCCGTTGAACCCCTGCAACTGGGTTTTGTGACATGACACTGCCTGCCAGGCTGGCTGCCAGAAGTTGGTCGTGTCAACCCAGGTGGTTACGGCCCATGTTTCCCAGGCCACTTGACGGCGCCTGGCTCCGTCAACCTGGATACCGATGTCACCTGCGATCGCTGTGTAGGCGGCACGATCTTGAGCGGTCCAGACCCTGTAGTACAGTTTGGGCACGCGGTAAGGGGGGAGAATACCCGCGTCGCTGTAGGTGTCGTCCGCAGCACAAACCAGGGCGGTGGTGGTGAACTGTGAGATGGCGATGTGATCCGGATGGCCATAACCGCCGTCTGGCCCGAATGTGACGACGACGTGCGGCCTGATCGTGCGCACGTGTATCACGATTTTGGCAATGGCTTCCTGGGGCTGTACCTGGTCGAGGTCACCATCCATGTAATCCAGGAATATAACCTGCCGGATGCCGAGGACCTGGGCGGCGGCACGTAATTCCGCTTCGCGTAACCGGCCAAGCTCTTGTGCTCCGGGATAATCGTCGCGGTCAGCGGGCCAGCCACGTTCACCCCGCGTGGCTGTGATGAGGTGGGTCTGTACGCCCTCAGCCGCATAGGCCGCCAGTGTGCCGGCCATGCCGAGGGATTCATCGTCAGGGTGCGCGAATACACACAATAACTTCAAGGCACTTGTCATGCTGTTTTCCCCATCTTCATCGTAGCAAACACCTCCGTCTGTCAGGCGCTCGTGTCAAGCAAGAACCGATCCACCTCTTCCATGTAACTGGTACGCAGGGATTCGTCTGGGATGGAGTCTGCTAAGGCAAGGGTGATGTCGCGCGCTGCCGCATACCAGCGCGCGGCTTCGGTGTCGTTACCGCGTTGATGTGCGAGTTGACCCAGCGCGGCCAGGATACGCCAATGCAGAAATCGCGCGCCTTGACGTGCGGCCAGCATTAAGGCTGCTTGTAATTCAGCCTCTGCTTGCTCGAATAAGTGCAGTGCCGCCAGCGCTTTCCCTCGCAGAAAGGCGACCTGGATGATGGGCTGGCCGGATGCCGACTTCGGGCTGTCGTTGATGAGTTGGGCAGTGATGTGAAGCGCCTGTTCGGCATCGTGCTGCGCAAGCGCCAACTCTGCTCGTGCGTACCAGGATGCTCGTTGACCTACTGTGCGCGCTGGTGTGTTGGGCGGTAAAGCGAACTGGAGTATGTTATCGGCGCTGGTGAGGTCATTCTGTTCTATACACACGGAAGCCAGGAAGCCGCTGGCCGTTCGAATCCAGTGTCGTGAGTTGGTTCCCTTGGCTAACGCCAACGCCTGTTCCAGATGCTCGCGTGCCTGGGACAGGTTGAATATGTCCTGGTGGATGCGACCCAGGATGACTTGAGCAAACGTCATCCACTGGCTATGACCAATCTCTTGGGCCATCGTCAGGCTGGCGTATGCATGAGCCAGCGCCTGACTATAGTCGCCATGTGATCCCTGACAATCGGCCAGCACCACCAGGCTGAATACCTCGGCAGACCGAATCCTGCTCTGGCGGGCCAGGTCGAGTGCCAGTTCAACATGCCGGATGGAGTCTGAAATGGATGCGGTCGTCGACAGGATGGCTGCCTGATAGGTGGGACATAAAAGGGCAAGCGCCGTTAGACTGGAGATGGTGCCGCGCCGATCATCCAACTGGCGAAAGAGCGCGATGGCCTGCTGGTAGTACTCGGCGCTGTTCACGAGGTCGCCGCTCAGCATACTGGCCATACCTAGGAAATCCAATGTCTCGGCCAAACCATGTGGGTTGTTCTGTTGTTTGAATATCGCCAATGCCTTTTCATGGTGCTCCAGGGCTTGTGCTGGTTGGTCGACATTGATGTGCCAGTTGCCGAGGCGGTTGAGGGTGTATGCCAGGTTGGACGGATCACCCGCGCTGCGCGCCAGTTCGTAGGCGTGTTGATAGTACTCACCCGTATGCGTGTAGTCACGGCCGGCCCATAGCATGCCAAGGTCCAGCAATGCCCTGCTTTGTTCCATCAAGTCTGATGTCTGTTGTGCGATGTTGACTGCTGCTTCATGGTCGGCACGGGCCCGCTCGAAGTCGCCGATGGCGTCGTACGCCAACCCACGGGCGCGATAAAGCCTGGGCAACATGCCGGTGTCTTGCTGCTGGTGTGCGATGTTGATCGCATCGCGATAGTGCATCGTGGCTTCGGCGTTGGCGTAACGGCTCGCGGCGATCTCGCCAGCGAGCGTAAAGTATTTCATGGCGCGCGTCGCGTCGCCGGCTTCTGCAAAGTGTTGAGCGAGCATTGGCGCAAGCTCGTTCAGCCGCTCGGGAAAGGTGTATTCCAAGACCTCCCCCACCACCCGGTGCAGTAGTCTACGGTCCTGTTTGAGTAAAGAGGTGTAGGCGGCGTCCTGGACGAGTGCATGCCGGAAGAGGTATTCCAGTTCCGGTGCAGACTGTGTCAACCGGAGCAGGCCAGCGGTCTCAAGGTGGGTCAGGCGGCTGATGAGCGTCATACGCAACCCGTCATACGCTACCCGTCATGGCCGCCGATGAGGCGCAGGTGCTCGCGCCGCATGCAGCGGTCCATGATCACCTGCAGGCCGGCGGCTTCTGCCACCTGGGCTGCTTCAGCGTTGCTGATGCCGATTTGCATCCACACCGTCTCTGCCCCGATGGCAACGGCATCCTCGACGATGGGGGGAACGTCACTGGAAGGCCGAAAGATCTGAACCACATCGATCTGATCGGGGATGGAGCGCAAATCCGGATAGGCCTTCTCGCCCAGAATCTCCGCCGCGCCGGGATTGACTGGAATCACACGGTAACCCTTGCGCTGCAGAAACCTGGCAACGCGTTGGCTCGCTTTATCGGGATTGGTCGATAAACCGACAGATGCAACGGTGTGTGCGGTTGCGAGGATATGTTTGATCTGCTCGTCGTTCATGGCTTGTATGGGCAAACCTACTCACGCTCGACCTTCGCCGGCAGCAGTACCTGGAAACATGTCTTGCCCGGCTGCGAATTGACCTTGATCTGGCCGCGGTGTTTGTGCACGATGATGTTGTACGCGATGTGCAATCCAAGCCCGGTGCCGACGCCCATTGGTTTGGTGGTGAAGAACGACTCGAATATCTTGGGCTGGATGTCGGCTGGGATACCGGGACCATTGTCACAGATCTCCACCGCGATTTGCCCGTCTACGCTATAGGTGCACAGTCTCAACTCACCGGTCCCTTGCATTGCATCGACTGCATTGTCGATGATGTTCGTCCACACCTGGTTGAGCTCACTGGCGTAGGCCTCGATGCGAGGCAGATCCTTGGCGTAGTTGCGGATAACCGTGATGCCATTCTTCAACTTGTGCTTCAGGATCAATAGCGTGTTCTCCAGGCCGTCGACGACATTCACCTGCTGGATGGGTGCGCGGTCGAGATATGAGTATTCTTTGACCGCCTTCACGATCTCCGAGATGCGCTCAGCGCTGGTACCGACCTCGCTCAGCAGTGAGTACACCGTGTAACCAGTTCCCAACCATTCCAGCACGGCTGGAAGCTGTTCGGGCGAGAAGACGTCCGTGGCCGCCTTCAGGCTGCTCGTATCCCAGCCGAACGAGACCAGGATCGGCGCGATATCCCATGCCTGTTCGGTGCCGCCGGCTTCCAGGAAGGTCTGAACGTCGCTTTCACGATCGCTGCGGGTAATGGGGTCGAGTTCCGCCGTTTGGCGTGCGCGCACGCTGACGCCCTGGCGCAATTCGTTTATCCTGGCAGTCTGCGTCGTGTCGAGCTGCATGGCGCCGATTTTTGACGCCAGGCTGAGCCAATGGGTGAGCGAATCCGTCATCTGGAGAGTGCTGCGGCGGGCGGCGGCGGCCGGATTGTTCAGTTCGTGCGCCAGTCCGGCTGCCAGTTTGCCCAGCTCGGCCATTTTTTCGCTCTGGCGCAACATCGCCTCTGTACTGCGCAGGCGTGAGGTGACCGTGCGCAGTATGGCCAGCATCGTCGCCGGGCTGGTGCATACCAGTTCCTGGAACGACCACTGGCTCACCTTGAGCACACTGCTTTCCTGCAGCGCGCGCACGGAAGCTGAGCGTGGCGTTTGCTCCAACAACGCCATCTCGCCCACGACTTCGCCGACGCCCAGTGTCGCCAGCACGACCTCTTCCTGCGCCGAGTGCTTGGTGACTTCGAATTCGCCGCTCAGGACGATATAGAGAGAGTCGCCCATCGCGCCTTCTTCGATCAGCAGCGTTCCGGCCGGCACCTGGACGGTTTCGGCCATGTTATACAGCCGTTCGAGATCATCTTCGGGCAGGCCAGCAAACAAGGGCAGTTGCCGTAGGAACTCTTTACTCATCGTCACCTCCAACATCACTTCCAACTCTTCAATCTTTACAAACCCTCCACACTCCCATCACGCCACAGCGTCTGGCAAGGAGGTGCGATGCAGAATCGCATCCACATGCGGCAGCGACATGAACCTTTGTCGCAGGTCAGGCTGAGTAATATGTCGGGCAATCCGGTCGATCAACCCGCGTGCCTCACGCTGTAATGCACGGGCCTCCACCACATGACCCTGCTGTGCTTCAATGAGACTGAGTGCTGACACAATCTGCCACAGTGTGCGGCACGAACTGAGCGCCTCCGCCTCGCGGCGTGCTTCCGATAGCACTACGCGCGCCTGGTCGTGCTGTTCCTGGGCCATAAGCGCTCTCGCCTTGACATACAGCACATCGGTCAGACCGGGCCGCGCGTGAGTGTTGTGCATGTGCGCGATGATGTCATCCATGGCCGCAATCGCACCGGTGTAATTGCCTTGCGCCAGTGCCAGTTCTCCGTTCGCCAGTGCAATCCAGACGGGCGCAGGAAAGAAAATGTCCTTCAGGTTGTGGTTGTCATGACTTGCACGCATGACTGCTTCGGCAGTTGCAACATCGCCTTTACGCAGATGAAGCCGCACCAGTGATGCCAACGGCCAGGGGCGCAGCAGATGATACTGCCGTTCGGCGAGGTCGCAGGCTTGCTCTGCTATTTCAAGGCCGCGATCCACCCACCCGAGAGATCCATACACCCAACCAAGTTCGGACCGCGCGCCGATCTGCACGATCAAGTTACCGCTCTGTTCGCCCAGTTGGATCGCTGTCTGCAGGGTATGGATGGCCCTGTCTGGGTCGCCGTGCTCCAGGTGCACAAAGCCTTCCATAAAAAGGCTATTGGCTTGCGTCCAGGCGTTACTGCTGGACTGGCTGGTCCGTAAGGCAGATGCGGTGCACTCAATGGCCTGATCGTAATCACCGGCGAAGAAGTGAGCGTGTGAAAGGCGGAACAGATTTCCCGACAACATGGCCAGGTTGTCTTGTTCGCGCCACAATTCGCGCGCGCGTCCCAGCACCTCACGTGCACGTGCCAGTTGCCCGGTAGCCAGATAGGGCAGGTACAGGTCACCCAGAATGAAGGCTGCATGTTCGCGCAAGTTCAATTCCAGGGCGATCGCGAGTGCTTGCTCTCCATAGGCGATGGCCTGGTGTTGGTCGCCACGTGAGAAGACGTTCAGCAGCATCAGGTTGTAGAGTGCTCTCGACTCGGCAGCACGATCCCCCAACTCGCGCGCCAGAGCCAGGGCACGCTCCGATAATGCCTTGCCCTGAGCTGGATCATAGGTTGGGTTCGGCGTGGAGCGGATGAAAGCCTGAACGATGAGGGACGCCAATTCGAGCGCCCGGTTGTGACCCTCGCGCCCGGCGGCTTCCATCTCTTCGTAATTGGCGAGTGCCTCGCGATGGCGGCCGCTCAATTCGAGCAGTCGCCCGCGCCGGTTGTACAGGTTCAACAGGCTGCCCGCATGGAGCAGGTTGGTTTTTGCGATCTCCAGCGCGCGGGTGTAATGGGCGATGGCCTCGGCGTTGGCGTAGCGGTGTGCGGCCATGTCGCCGGCCAGCGTCAGGTATTTCAGCGCGCGTGCATCATCGCCGCCTTCGCTGAAGTGTTGACCGAGCAATGGCGCGAGCTCGTTCAGACGGTCGGAGTAGATGCGCTCCAACGTTTCGCCGACCATGTGGTGCAGCTCGCGTC
>JAMDDR010000001.1 GCA_023488685.1 Chloroflexota bacterium
AGTGGCGTGACCCTGCAGGTGAAACCGGGCCGCTGGATTGGCGTCAAGGGCCGCTCGGGGAGTGGCAAAACGACACTGTTGAACTGCGTCGGGGGACTGGATCATCCGTCGAGCGGCCTCGTGCGTTGCTTCGGCCGCGAAATCACGCGTATGTCGGATGGCGAGCTGACCAACTGGCGGCGTAAGCAGGTCGGGTTTGTTTTCCAGTCGTTCGCGCTGTTGCCGACGCTGTCGGCGTCGGAGAATATCGAGCTGCCGATCCGCATTGCCGGCCAGCGCGACCGGCGTGCCCGCACCAAGTACTGCCTGGACCTGGTTGGTCTGACGAAGTGGGCCAGCCACCGGCCGTATGAGATGTCGGGCGGACAGCAACAACGTGTGGCCATTGCGCGCGCGCTGGCGAACCGGCCCAAGCTCATCCTGGCGGACGAACCGACGGGTGAGTTGGATACCACGACGGCGCGCGATATCCTGTCCCTCTTCCGGCGCATCGTCGAAATGGAAGGCGTCACCATGCTGATGACCAGCCATGACCCAATCGTGCTGGAGTATGTGGACGAGGTGATAGAGCTGCAGGACGGCCAGCGCGTCGACAGTAACGGACAGTAGTGAGCATTAAGGCGATCCACGAGTACTGGCTCTCCCACCTGCCGCACAGGTGGGAGAGTGTCAGTGTCCTCTCCTTCCTACGTGCCCTTCGTTTACATCCTTCGTTGTGGTGATGGTTCGCTGTACACCGGCATTGCCAGGGATGTTCAATCCCGCTTGAAATTACACCAGGCCGGCAAGGGCGCGAAGTACACCGCCACGCATCTGCCCGTAGACCTGATCTGGGCGCGTGAGGTGCCCACCTGGGCCGAGGCGATGCGCGAGGAGCGCCGGATCAAGCGGCTCTCGCGCGCAAAGAAGCTGTTGTTGGTGGCGGGTTGAGCCGTATTCATTGAAACCCATTTTCATTCCTGGCAGCGCAGCAGTGATAGAAAGAACTGCTTGCACATGCATATAGCTGCCAGTTGCGGAGAGAACATGTATCCATCGAATGCAAGGCTGGGCTTTTGGTCGGCGCTTCTAGCCGCCATCGCGTGGCTGGTGTTCACTGTTTGTTTCGTCGTCATCCTCGTTGTGAAGCCGTTGTTCACCTGGACCAACCTGGACAGCTTCCTGGCGCACACACGCGCGCACGACCAGACGCTGGCGTACGTGGCGCAGGCTTGTATGCTGTTATGGGGGCCGATCTGGGTTGTGGTGCTCAGCGCGTTGCAGGACTACGCCGCGCCGGCGCACAAAGGCCTTGCCCATGCCGCGCTGGTCCTGGGTATTGGCTTCGCCGTCCTGACCGGCATCAACTACTTCACGCAGATCACGGCGGTTCGTTCCAACATCGCACGGGGGACGACAGCCGGCCTGGAGCACATGGTTGAATTGCGGCAGATTTGATTCTGCCTGTAACCAGCGTGTTGTGGACGGGTGCGGCTGGCGGACCCTCTGAAGAGGACTTTCAGCACACAGGCGGCTCTGCGGCTGCTACGTATAGGTGGATGGCTTGCCCGACCACATCGACGCGTGTTGCTGTACGCTTATGACGTAGGGGCCGGCCTGGGTGCCGGCCCGATCGCGCCCGTGCAATCTCGCGGGTATGGATGTGACGTCGTCGCAACCCTTGCAGTTGCCGGCGTGTCGTGGCGGGCGCGGCTGGCAGACACGCCGGCGGCTCTGTGGCTGCTACGTTTATGCGGATGAGCCCCGCGGGCCACGAGGCTGCATTCGGAATGCGGCCTCGCAGACTATGACGAGCGCCGCTGGCGTTGCAGCACTGGGACGCCGCGCTGGTAGATCCACCATTCGATGACCAGCAGCACCAATGCCAGCAGCGCCAGCCACGACCACACCTCACGTTGCGAGAACTGTGGCTTCACCTCGCTCACCGGCGCGCTGCCGCCGACAGCCAGTTGTGGGTTTGGCGTGATCTGCGACTCGGCTGCGTGCGCGAAATTGACTGCGAACGCGCTGGTCGTGTCGTTCACCTGCACCCGGTAGACGCCGACCTCGTTTGTCAGGGCGAAGCCGCGCTGGTCGACGGCAACGCGGTTGCCGGATGGCAACTGGACGATGGTGCCCTGGGGCAACGGCACCACCTCGCCGGGCTTTACGTTGGTTGGAATGCTCAGGCCCTGCGGCGGCGATAGCCATTCGACGCTGTTTACGATGAGGATTGGGAACGCGATCTGCAACGGCAAGTCACTACGGCGGAGTTCGAACGGTATCAGGACGACGCGCCCGAAGCGGGCATTCTCGCCGGTTTGTTCCCCGGCGAATAACAATGGCCCACCCTGGGACTCGACCACCGGCTTGAGCCAGGATGGCACATTGACGCGGCTAACATCCACGGCGTTCACGTTGCGGAAGTTCGCCGACTGCAGCACCGGGTGTGGTTCGGCACGCACGAAAGCGGTGTTGCTGAAAATACCGCTGGTGGTGAAAACACTCTGTGCGCCGATAAACATCACATTCGCGCGTGGCGGCAGCGTCATGCTGATGCCGTCGAGTACGTACAGGTCATAAGGCTTTAGATCGCCGGCTACCGGTGGCGTGATCGCGCGCGTGACTTGCAGGTTGGGCAAGACGGAGAGCGCCTGTTCGAGGAAGCGGTTACCGCGTGTGAGCAGGAGCGCCCGGCGCGTCGCGTTATTCGTGTTGACGGCATAGGCGACGTCGTCGAGCGGCAGTTTGTTGTTGGTCGCCCGGTCGATGGTGGCGTGGACAGCGGTGAGCTGGGGGTCAAAGCCGTTGACCGTCCACCCGGTGGATTGCCCGGCCGGGACGTCGAGTGTTCGTGCGTCCAGCAGCACGCCGTCGGCGCGCAGGGAAGCGAGCACTCGCTCGGCTGAACTGCCGGTGTTTGTTACGCGCACGAAGGCCGCCATGCCGCGCGTGGTGCGCCGCAACGACAGCGTGCTGATGGCGACGTTTTCGCCACTGGATCCGATGGGAATGTAACGGGCGTTGCCCGTGATCAGGCGCAAGTCGTCGGCGTTCGCACCATCACTGACGACCACAGTCGTCGCAGAGGTATTGGCATCACCGCCGCCGGTTGCGGCAGCCAGCGCGATAGCCGCACTCCAGTTGGCCGGCGTCAGTGAGGGTAAGGCGGCGTCCAGCGCGGCGTTCAACTCGCTCTTGCTGTTGGTGGACCCGGTCAGTGCGTGCGGTGATCCATCCACCAGCACGATGGTCATCTCGTTGTTGGGGCCAAGCTCGTCGATCAACCGGCGCACCTGGACTTTGGCGGCCTCGAAGCGTGAGGGCGAGACGTCGGTGGCCTGCATCGAGGCCGATCCGTCCAGCAGCACGATCAACTGGCCGCTCAGTGTGGCAGGCATGTTGAGATACGGCCGGATGAGTGCGAAGACCAGGAAGGCCAGCGTGAGCAGTTGCAACACCAACAGCAGGTTGCGGCGCAGCCGTTGCCACAGCGTGTTGGCCTCGCGGTCGAGCACCACCTGCTGCCAGAGCAGCGTGCTGGACACCGTCTGCTCGCGCCGTTGCAGGCGCAGCAGGTACAGCAGAATGATCGGAATGGCCAGCAACGCAAACAGCAACGCGATTGGGTTCAAAACACTCATACGATTTTGGATTTTAGATTTTGGATTTTAGATTTTGGATTTTAGATTGGGGATTTTGGATTGGGGATTTTGGATTTTGGATTGGGATTGACTAATCGAAAATCCCCAATCCCAAATCGAAAATCAATTGATCCATCCTTCCCGGCGCAGGTCGCGCAGGACGACCTTTTCGACCGGGTCGCCGGTATCGGTCAGGTGGTATTTGCCACCACGCCGGCGGCAGGATTCGGCAATCTCGCCGGTCCAGCGGTTCAGGCGCTGGCGATACTGGTTGAGCGCGGCGTCGTCCAAGCTCACGTCCTGCATCGCCGACGTCTCGATATCTCTTAGGCGCAGGTCGCCTGCAAACTCCGGGTCCAGTTCATCCGCGCTGAGTGTGTGCAGCACGTTGATATCCAGGCGACTGCTGCCCAAGGCGTTCAACCCTTCGGTATATCCATCGGCATCCAGGAAATCGGAGATGATGATGCACAGACCGGGGCGCGCGTCGAGGGCATAGCGCTTCCACCAGGTGTTCAGGGGCAGGGAGAGGTTGTTGACCGGCGGGTAGTCTGGGTCAATGTTCAAGGTGGCGCGTTCGAGAAACTCGATCACGCCGGAGGTGGCCGCCACACCGCGCCTTGGGCCGAAGCGGTCGCGCGTGCTCGTCTCGATGATGAGCCGGTCACCGGAGGAGAGAGCGATGTAACACATGGCGATGGCGAGCTGGGCTGCGCGCTCCCACTTGGCCGACGTCTGCGCCGTATCGTTGCGCCATTGCATTGACGGGCTGGCGTCCACCAGGACATGCACAGCCAGATCTTGCTCGTCCTCATAGAGTTTGATGTATGGCCGTTCCAGCCGTGCGTAGATGTTCCAGTCCACACGCCGCGGGTCGTCGCCGGGGGTGTAATCGCGGTAGTCCGCGAACTCCACGGACCGGCCGCGTCGCGGGCTGCGCCGTTCGCCGATGGTGGTGCCCGGACGCCGGTGTGGTTGCACAAACTGCAAGCCGCTTAAAGAACGTAGAATCGTTTCGCTCAACATCTTTCTTTCATAACAAACCCAATACCTTATTCGTCATCTCCTGCATGGTTGTGGTGCCGCCGAGGTCGGCGGTGCGGTGTCCTTGTTCAATAGCGGTGTATACGGCGTGTTCGATGCGGTCTGCCTGCGCAGGCATGTGCCAATGATACCGGAGAAGCAGGGCTGCGCTCAAAATCGCGCCCACCGGGTTCGCGATGCCCTTGCCTGCGATGTCGGGGGCGCTGCCGTGCACCGGCTCGGCGATGGCCACATTTGCGCCGAGGTTCAACGCCGGCGCCACACCCATGCCGCCGCCCCACACGCTGGCGACGTCGGATAGGATATCACCAAACAGGTTGGTCGTCACGATCACGTCAAATTGTTGTGGTTTGGACGCCAGCAGCATGGCGGCGGTGTCCACCAGCACTTCGTTGATCTTGACGTCGGGGTAGTTCGCGCCCACCGCACGCGCTGCATCGCGGAAGGTGCCGTCGGTCAGCGGCAGGATATTGGCTTTGTGCACGATGGTCACCTGTTTGCGCGGACGCGCGTTCGCCAGTTCGAAGGCGACGCGCGCGATGCGCTCTGACGCGGCCCTGGTGATGACTCGCTCGGCCACCGCTTCATCGCCGCGCGCGTACTCCCGCCCGGTGTAGAGACCCTGGGTGTTTTCGCGCACGATCAACAAGTCGATTTTAGATTTTAGATTTTGGATTTTGGATTGGGATTGGGATTGGGATTGTGGCTCTGATGAAGCGCTGCTTGTCTGCAATCGAAAATCGGCAATCGAAAATCCAAAATCGCGGGTGGGGCGCAGGTTGGCGTACAGGTCGAAGCGCTGGCGCATCTGCACGATGGGACTGCGGTAGCCTTCGACTTTTTTGGAGGGTGACGACACGGCGCCAAACAACGCGGCGCCGCACGCGTGGATGGTGGCCACGGTGGTATCGGGGAGGGCGGTGCCGGTGCGGGTGAAGCATTCCCAGCCGGCGTTGGCTTCCTGGATCGACAGGTGTGGCAGCACGCGCTGCAACACCTCCACGGCGCATGGTATGACTTCGCGACCGACCCCGTCGCCGGGGATGACACATAGGTTGAGTTCTGACATGAGTAGAAGTTCCGAGTGATGAGAGCCGAGTGCACAGTGCACAGTGCTCAGCAAGTGCTAAGCTCCAATCTCCAATCTCTAGTCTCTAATCTCCATTCTTCAGGCACCGCTCTCCAATCTCCAAACCCTGACATTCTGTTGCTCTGCGAGCAGGGTTGCTTCCTCCAGCTCATGCTGGTAGACGCGCACGATCAGCAACAAGGCCAGATTGGCAAGCGTGAAGATGGCGGCGGAGAACTGCTCCAGGTAGAACCTGAACACGTTGACCACGCATAGCTCCAGGATCAGGGCCAACTGTATCCAGAACAGCCCTTGCTGGCGGCGTTTGATGACGAAAAGGATGACACCGTACAAGGTTAACAGGGTGGTGAAGAGATGCAGCAGCAAGTCGATGCTGTCGATGGATAGAAGGAATGGGGACAGCGCGCGCAGCCCAGCGGCGACAAAGATGGCCTCGATGGCGCGCGCCAGTTCCGGCGCCAGGATGGGCAGCGCCAGCGCGGCCGAGAAGGTGAGCAGCGCGGTAAGGCTGTTCAGGCACAGGATCGCCATGAGTATGAATGTCAGCGGGCGGTGGAAGCGCACGAACAGGCGCAGCGCCCATTCCTCCAGCCAGCCCCACGCGATCTGCCACCACGAATTGCCCGGCCGGATGGCTTCGCTGTCGGCGAATGCGCGCAACGCCAGGGCGAGCTTGACGTGGTCGGGATCTTGCAAGTGCGTGATGATGTGGTCGAGGTTGGCGTCGACATGGCGGTGTTGCTGCTCGGTCTGTTCGCCCTCCAACACGGCCTCGGCGTCTTCGAGCGCGGCGACGACGAGTTCGGCATCGCTCGGGTTACTGCTACGGCGGCGCAGCCCGTAATAGAGGAAGGCGATGCCGAGCGAAAGCATGTAGATGATGGGTGCGGCGGGCTTGTAGAAGTAGTCGTTGTCGGCCGTGATGAACTTGCCCACTTCGTCGAAGAACAGGCCCAGCCCGACGCCGGTGAGGAAGGAGCCGATCCGATGCGCGGTGGGCGTGGCGAAGATGAGCATGATCAGGCAGGCGGCGGTCAGAAGCACACCGCCGTAGAGCATGTGTGCCAGCAGACT
>JAMDDR010000156.1 GCA_023488685.1 Chloroflexota bacterium
GCACCTCTTCGATCAAGGCCGCCTGGCCTTGCTCGTACAGTTCGCTCAATCGCTCGCGGGTCAACTTCATGGGCGTGTATTATTACCACGTTTCTGCTAAACAGGCTGAGCAGTTACATAAGTAAAACGTAAAGCGTAAAACGTAAGGAGCTGATTACGTTTTACGCTTTACGCTTAACTCTTTACATTACGTCGCCGAAACCGACGCGGCGTTCACCGGCCTCCGTGCGCACGATCAGCGCACCATCGTCCGCGATGCGCAACGCCCGCCCGGCGATGATTTCGCGTCCCGTGTCGATGCGCACATCACGCCCCAGTGTTTCGACGTATTGTGCGTATTCGTGCGCCGGGCTTATGGGCGCCTTCAGCAGTGCCGAGTACCGCTCCCCGAATCGCGCCAGCAACCGTTTCAGCAATTCCTCCCGGTCGAATGGCTGCGCCGATTCGTTCCCTTCGTTTATGCGTGCCCATTCGTCGTACAAGCTGGTCGCGCGTGCGCGCACATCCGCCGGCGCGTCGTCGAAGCTGGTGTTCACATTCAGCCCAATGCCCAGGATGCCATAGTCCAGGCGATCCCCGGTAAACGACACTTCGAGCAGAATGCCGCACACCTTGCGGCCGTGCAGCAACACGTCGTTGAACCACTTGATGGAGATTGGTAATTGGAGATTAGAGATTGGAGATTGGAGATTGGATAGAGCCGCAGGCCCAATCTCGCCCAGTACGCTGGGCCGCAATCTCCAATCTCTAATCTCCAATAACACCTCTCGAACGGCCAGGGCCGCCACCATGGTGATCCAGCCGATCTGGCCCGCGGCGAGGGTGGGCCGCAGCAGCAGCGAGACATATAGCGACTGTTCGGGCGGCGAATACCAGGTGTGCGTGGAGCGCCCGCGGCCGGCCGTCTGCTCATCGGCAACCACCACTGTGCCTTCCGCCGCACCGCGCTCCGCCTGCTCGCGCGCCACGTCCATGGTGGAGGTGACCGTTCGATACCGTGAAATGCTGAACTCCATGCAACGACTCACGACAAACCCGACAGCGGCGTTGCGCTGCAATGCCGCTGTCGGGTTTCCAACCAAGAAAAATGAAACGCCACGCTGCTGCGATGAACGGTGGCTACAACGTGATCGCGCGTGAGATCGTGCCGGCGCGCTGGTGCGTCGCCTTGATCGTCACAACGCTGCCTTTGGGTGCCTGCACCACCCACTCGACCTTGGCACGGTCATCCGTTGGGTCGGTGCTCTCGTACGGCGTGATCTTCAACGCGCGACCACCCAGTTGGCCGGCCTCCACGCGCGGCTGGCCACTCACCAGCGTCCCGCCTACCGGCAAGGCGATCTCGATTTCAAGCGGGCGAACCAACTGCTTCTCCTGCGCGCGACCGCTCACCGGCGTGGGCAGCCAGCCAGTGTTTTGTATCACCACACAAATGTGAAAGGCATCGCCGCCGATGGCCTGCACCTGCACGTCGTTGAACTCGATGCGCGGCGAGATCAGCGCATGCCAGATGATGAAGTCGGCGTGCGGGGCAATCTCCTTCTCCAGCAGCGACGGTGGCGGGTTGCGCCAGCAGTACTCATCGTGCCAACCGCCCAACTCGATCTCGCCCAGTTGCGGGTGCTTGAACGGATACCAATCCACGAACCCCTTGCCGTCGAGTTTCTCGTCGCTCCACTTGAGCAGCTTCAGGTCATCCTCCACCGAGTGCTCGCGATACCATTCGATGAATTGATACCCGCCGCCTGGCTTCTTCATGTCGATGCCGGCCTGCTGCTGCGGGCCCCAGATCTCGCACGTCCAGGCATACACGCCGAGGTGGTCATACATCCAGTCGTCGAACGCGCCCTTGGTCGTCTCCTTGGGGTGGTATTTGAAATCGTGAAAGACAGAGACAGCCGGGTAGCCGGTGATGCGCGTGGCAGCCTTGCCGATCTCCTGATACGTCCACAGGTCCTCGGTCTTGAAGTAGTCATCCGGGTGAGCGCTATAAGGCCGCAGGTACGCGCCGGCGTAGGTGTGATAGGTAATCGCGCCGGTGATATTGGGGTGGTCGATGACGAATTGCACCACCGAGCGCACTTCCGGCTCACTGGCTGGATAAGGGCCGGCACCGCGCTGCTCGCTCTCGACCACCCACTCCACCGGGAAGTTGCGGTTCAGATCCAACCCTTCCAGGCGCGGGGCGATCTTGATGTTGACGCCGTCGTAGTTGCGGATCAGCCCTTCGGGGAGAAGCCGGTAGTGTGGCTCGCCGTCATTGCTGTCGTCGGGGTCGCGTGGGATCATCAGGCGTGGGTCGGCAGGGTGCGCCTTCCAGGGACCATTGGGGTCCTTGATACGCATGGTGAGGGTGCGGCCATCGCCATCCACGTCATACTCGTACAGGCCGTTCTGGTGGTCCAACCGTGGGTAAGGGCGGGTGCTGGAACGCACGGTGCGATGCCGATCATCCAGGTACAGCTCCGAGCCATCGGGGTTCATGCGCGGCACGATGTACAGCGCGCGTGTGTCGAGCAACCGGGTGACCCTGGCATCATTGGCATAGCCACTCAGGATCTTGTTGATCGTGTACACCGCACACACAGACGGCGACACTTCGGTGGCGTGAATGTTGGCATCCACCCAGAACGCCGGTTTGTCCGTGTCCGGGCCGGTGGCTGTGTTGGTCAACGTCACGCACCAGATATCGCGCCCCTCGAAACTTTTGCCAAGCGATACCAGTCTGCACAAACCAGGGAAGCTGTCGGCAAAGCCATTCAGAATATCGGTCAATTCGGCGTAACGATAGTAGTGATTGAAAGTGAGTGTGGTCATAGTAGTCATCATGTGCGTCATTTACACCATATACCACAACTCCGAGTTCTGGGAGAACTCGGAGTTGTGGCAAGTCAAGATCTCAACTCAGCTTGTCTTTTATATTCTTGTCCAACTCATCCATACGCGCCTGGATGCGATCCTTATAGCGCGCCAGCGCATCAGAGAACTCGCCGGTCGCATCGACCAACTCGTCGGCTAACTGCGACGGGCTCTTCAGGTGCATTCCTTCAGGCGAAGACTCCTGTGGGGCGAACCCCTTGAACGTGCCGTCTGGCGCGCGCACAACCCGGCGAATCTCGACGATGGCATCGCGGTTGAGCGGGCCGTAGATGTGCGGGAAGGTCTGGGCCTGGGGAGCTGGGGAGAGGGGGAGAAGGGGAGAGGGGGAGAGGGACTCTGTCCCATACTCGGCCTTCACTTCGGGGGGCGGCTCGATTGTGTTTGGCGCGGGCTCGGATGGCCCTTGAGATGCGGGTGGCTCGGATATCACCGGCCCAGTATCCGGCGGTTCCCATTTCACTGGGGCCTGCACCTTGCTCTCGTCAATGACGAGCGCCAGGAAATCACCGGGCACGCCTTTGTAGTAGTTATCAGCCACCTGCAACAACAATTCATCGCCCTGCGTGCAGTGAATGAAGCCGTCCTTTGAAAATGCGTCAGGTAAATAGGGTTGATCGGAGGGTTTGGCTTCCCACTCCGCTTTCGAAACCAGGTGCAGAATCATGTCATCACCCCGCCAATGAATAGCACGTGTGCGGTGCACCGGCCAAAAAGTCCGGCGCCCAAGCAAACCAAGTTTGCACGAGGCCGGACTTCTGTTACTGACTTTTTACAGACGGATGCCTGTTAACTGCCGACCTTCTCTTCCGGGTCAAGCATCGCCGGCGTTGTCTTACCGCGCCGGGCCAGGGCCGCCATCCCGATGCTAAAGACATACAGGACGAGTAGCGGCGCCATGACAATGCTCATGTTGATGGGGTCCGGCGTCGGCGTGATGAACGCCGCAATCACGGCGATGAAGACGATGGCATAACGCCACTGCTTTGCCAGCACACGGGCATTGACGACGTTTGCCTTGGCCAGCACGAAGACGATCAAGGGCATCTCGAACGCCACACCGATCCAGAACACCACACCCATGACAAAGGGGATGTAGTTATCCGCCGTCAACTGCGTATGGAAGACATTCGGGTAAATGGTCGTGAGAAACGCGATGGCGGTGGGCATCAAGATGAACCAGGCGAACGTGGCCCCCATCAAGAAGAGCACCGTGGCAAATGGGACGCCCATGAAGAGCCATTTCTTCTCATTGGGGAGCAGGCCGGGCATGACGAACGCCAGGATTTGATACACGATCACGGGCATTGCCAGCGCCGCGCCGACGGTCACCGACACGGTAAAAACCGTCGTCAGGCTTTCAGTAGGGTTGATGGTCAACAGGAGTTGTTTGTAAGGCTCGATGACGAATACGAGTATCTGGTTCGATAAGGCCAGCCCGATCGCCGAACCTACCAGCAACGCCAGCATCGCTTTGAACAACCTGTCGCGTATCTCGCGCAGGTGTTCCAGCAGCGTCATCCCCTCTTCCTGACTCATCTTGTCTTGATTTACGACTTGGTCTGCCATAATTCCGCCTCAAGGGAGGCACCCTTCATCCAGCGCCGGCGCCCCCTGATCTGCTTACGAGGCCCACGGGTTATCGTCATCCAGCCTGTCGGCGCGCGGTGCGTAGGTGGCCTGCACCCACGGATTATCGTCACCCAAGTCCACGCCGGCGCCGTTGCTGAGCACCAGGGCCGGCGCATAAGCTGGCTGTGGCGCCGGGGCGGAGACAGGCGCTGCCGCAGGGGTGACGGCTTGTGTGACGGCTTGTGTGACAGCTTGTGGCGCCGGTTCAACACTACTGGTCGTTGCCGCCGGCGGCGCGATCGTTTTTGGCTCTTCCGGTTTCACGGCCTCCGGCTTGGGCGCCTCCAGATCAGCCGCAGTGATCATGCCCCGGATGTCCGCGGCCTCACGAATTGCCGCCAGGTCTTCGCGCAATCCCTGTGCCGCCTCCTGAATACCCTTGATATCCTCCTGGAACGGCTCCATCTCCTTCTTCAGCTCGGTGGAGAATGCCACGTAGTACTGGCGCAGCTTGCGCACATTCTTCCCCAGATCGCGCATCAGCGCAGGCACTCGCTCTGGGCCAAAGACCAGCAAAATCAAGATCGCAACGACAAACACTTCCAACGGCCCAATGCCGAAAATGGTTCCGTTCATGTCAACCCTCCGGCGGTGTTCCGTGCGTCACAGCCTGGGGCGCGACCGGCCTGGCTCCAGTCGCCGCCACACGCGGAGCTGCGGTACCAAGCACGCCGTTGACGAAGCGTGGCGTCGACTCGCTGCCGAACTCCTTGGAGATCTCAACAGCCTCATTAATGGCGACTTTGGGGGGCGTCAGCCTGGCCTTGATCTCGTACAGCGCGATGCGCAGGATGTTACGATCGATTGGCGCAATCTGCTCCACCGGGAATTCGGGCGCGCACTCGTGCAGCACGGCGTTGAGCGTCTCCATTTCGGTCACCACGCCGCTCACCAATTGCGAGGCATAATTGCGGGTCTCGTCACTCACGTCGTCCCGTTCGAGCAAGTGGCGTTGCAACACCACTCCGGCAGGGTGTAGAGCCGTGTCCGACTCGTATAACACTAATAGCGCCAATATGCGCGCGTCGCGCCTTGTTTTCACGCTTTGCTTCTCACATCCTCGAACGACACATCCACAGAGGTGACGGTCATGCCCGCAATCTCCGCCACCGCACCCGCGACATTGCTCTGGATCTGTTGTCCCAGCTTGTATAAGGGAATATCCGCCGCCGCGATTACACGCAGGCGAACGCGGACCTTCTCATCCTGCACCACAACGTCGACGCCACCGGCATTGCCACCGCTGCGCGCGCCCGTCCGTTCCACCATCGCCAACACGCCCGGCGTTGCCAGCGTGGTGATGCGGGCCACTTCACGCACGACGTCAGGAGAGATTGTTACTCGACCTATCATCATGTCATCTCAATGCATTACCAGGCCGCCGTCCACGCTGAGCACCACGCCCGTAATGAAAGCAGCCAGATCACTCGCCAAGAATGATACCGCATACGCGATCTCTTCCGGCTTGCCGAAGCGGCCCAGGGGCGTCATCTTTGTAGCCGACTCCTTTTGTTCGGCCGTCAATACATCTGTCAAGGCGGTGGGGATGAACCCCGGCGCAACAGCATTTACCGTGATGCTGCGCGACCCCACCTCGCGGGCGAGCGATTTGGTGAAACCGATGATGCCCGCCTTGGCCGCGGCGTAGTTCGACTGGCCCGCCTGACCGGCCAACCCAACCACCGAGGTGATGTTGATGATGCGCCCACTGCGCTGGCGGATCATCGGCCGGATGGCGGCCTTGCTGCACGTGAACACGCTCTTCAGATCGGTGGCGATGACGTGATCCCAATCCTCTTCCTTCATCGTCATCAGCAGTGTGTCGCGCGTCGTGCCGGCGTTGTTGACCAGGATGTCCAACTTGCCATACGTGTCAATCGCCGCCTTGACGACGGCGCTGGCGTCATCCATTTTGCTCACGTCGCCGCGCACGGCGGACGCCTGGCCACCGGCGGCGCAGATGGCGTTCACGACGTCCTGCGCCGCCGCTTCACTACTGTTGTAGTTCACGATCACCGACGCGCCCCGCGCTGCCAGGTCAATAGCGATGCACCTGCCGATGCCGCGCGATGCGCCCGTTACGATGGCGGACTTGCCTGTGAGCTGCATATCCATTTTCAGCCTATTGCCCTTGTCTGTGCCTCCGGCGCGATGCGCTTGATCAGGTTGCACAGTACATCCTTCGGCCCGACTTCGACGAAGCTGCTGACGCCTTGCGCGGACATGA
>JAMDDR010000505.1 GCA_023488685.1 Chloroflexota bacterium
TGACAATAAAATACATAGCGCGCGATGAATGCCATGGGATCGGCGAACGGAAATGTTGCCAACAACTCGTAGCGGCTGGCATCTTCCAATCCTGTGACAGAGGGACGGCGAACGAATTTGACAGTCATGGATTCACCTGCGGCGATATAGGGGCACTCGAAGAATATCGCATGGGCTGAGCTTTCAGATAAGTGAGGGTACGCCACAACCATTCAAACGGCCCAAAGCGGAAGTGGCGCAACCACAGGTTGCTCAGTGGAACCTGGATGGCATAGATGAGCAGCGAGAGCAACAGGCCGGCCGCTGCCCCCACCTGTCCATACAACCCCAGGCCATAACTGTAGAAGATCGTCGTGCACACGATGGTCTGAAACAGGTAGTTACTCAATGCCATCCGCCCGACCGCCGCCAACGGCGCGAGCCGGCGTTGCCATGGCTGCTTCTGCAGCAGCAACAGCCCACCGGCGATATACGCGAGCGTCTGCGCAGGGCCGCCGACCAAGACCACTGCTTGTGCGGCGGCACTGAGCAGATAGCCCTGGCTGCCACCGCCGCCACCGGCAGCAAGGGCTGTTGCATAAAACACGTTACACGGCAGGCCGATGATGAGCCCCCATCGCAACACGTTGCGCAGGAAGGGCACGTGTTCACCGGTGTTCTGAAAGAAACCACGCTTACCGGCATAAAGCCCGAGCAGGAACATGGCCAGAATATGAAAAAACATGAAGAATGAAGTGGCAACCATCATCAACACCCACTCGAGCAACCGCAGATTGAAGATGTCGCCATAGCTACCCTGGCTGTACACTCGGATAGCTTCCGCTATGCTAGGGAAGAAAGGAACCATCCCCGGCGATAGCATCATGCTGTCGCTCCCAGCCATTGAGGCGAAACTCGCCGTCAGCAATACGCTGCCAATCGAGAGCAGCAGGGGGATCAGCAGCAGAACGACGACCCAAATCAGTAGCGTGCGTGGTTTCGCGTTGCGAAACAGAATCAACACGAATCCAAGCAGCGCATATGGGAAGAGGATATCGCCGTTCCACAACAGTAGCGCATGTGCAAGGCCGAAGAACATGAGCGCCATTTGCCGGCGCAGAAATAGCGGAACGACCGATCTCCCGCGTGCCTGTGCGCGGCTCACTTGGATGGATAACCCGAAGCCAAACAGAAACGAGAACAACGGGTAAAACTTGCTTGTCGCCAGGAAATTGACGATCCAGCGCGCAACAAGATCGATCCCTTGATCCACTTGCGGGCGACCGTAGATCTGCTGCCACAATTGGGGCGAGTTAAAGAAACTCATGTTGACCAACAAAATCCCCAAAATGGCAAAGCCGCGCAGGATGTCAACGCTTTGAATACGTTCGACGATGGACACTGGAGACGCAACAATCTTTTCCTTTGCATCTGGCCGAGGGGTCAATTGTGACGCCATGGAAGCCTCCTCCGCTTATTGTAGGCGTGGCGGCCTTTTTCGGCTGGCTATGTCTGGCTATGTTTCCCTTCCGACAACCCCTCGTCTGAAGAATGATGCATCGCTTGGTCGAACTGCCCGAAGCGGCTACAATCAGCGCTACCAAACCCATGCTCACCATCGAAAAGATTGACACCAGCAATAAGGCGCAGGTGCGCCGCTTCATCAGCATTCCCTATCAGTTGTATGCCCACTGTCCACAATGGGTGCCACCACTGTTTGTGGACGCCAAGCTGCAACTGAACCGTAAAAAGCACCCCTTCTACGAGCACTCCGACGCGGACTTCTTCATGGCCGTGCGCGATGGCCGGCTGGTCGGGCGGATCGCCGCATTGGAAAACCGGCGTTTCAACGAGTATCACAAAACCAGGCAGGCGCAGTTCCACCTGTTCGAATGTGAGGATGACCCAGAAGCGGCCAGCGCGCTGTTCGAACAGGTCTTCACGTGGGCGAGGGCACGCGGCCTGGACGCGGTGGTCGGCCCGAAAGGTTTCGGGGCGCTTGACGGCTACGGTCTGTTGATCGAGGGCTATGAGCAGCGCCAGTTGATGACGATGATGAACTATAACTTCGCCTACTATGTGAAGCTGGTAGAAGCCGCTGGCTTTCAAAAGGAGGTGGATTTCGTCTCGTGCCATCTCAATATCGACACCTTCAAGCTGCCGGAGCGAGTGCATAGTATTGCCAACCGCGCGAAAGAACGCAGCAACCTGGTCGTGCAGCGCTTTCGCACCAAGCGTGAGGTCATCGCCTGGGTGCCCAAGCTTGGCAGGGCTTACAACGAAGCCTTCAAGAACAACTGGGAGTACTACCCGCTGACACAGCGCGAGATCGACTTCTTGCTGGAGAACGTGCTCATGCTGGCAAACCCGCGCCTGATAAAAATGATTACGCACGGCGACGACGTGGTCGGCTTTTTGCTGGCGTTCCCCGATGTATCGGCGGCGCTGCAGCGCGCGCGTGGTCACCTGTTCCCCTTTGCACTGCCCAATCTTTTGTTGGACATGCGCCGCACGAAGTGGGTGGCGCTCAACGGCGCGGGTATCTTGAGCGAATTCCAGGGACGCGGCGGCAATGCCCTGCTCTATTCCGAGATGGAAAAGACGATCCGCGAATTCAGCTTCCAGGATGCCGACCTCACACAGGTGGCCGAAACGGCGGTGCAGATGCGCCGTGACCTGGTGAACCTGGGCGGTGTACCGTACAAGACACACAGAGTGTACGAGAAGCATTTGTAGTGGAATCGACGTAAATCCCGAAGGGCTTTTGGAAGCATGTCGTCTCCTTCGCCCTTCGCTGGTCATTCTCGACAGGAGGAGCTGATGAGAATATCCGCGTTCCCAAAGTGCTACATCGAAGACATCGCATCCCGCCACACGATGACCGTGTTCGAGTGGATTGAGATGGCGAAAGATCTGGGCGCAGAAGGGCTGGAGATGTACGACGGCTTCTTCACCAGCCTCGACGACGCCTATATCGACGCCGTCGGCGAGGCGATCCGGCACGCCGGGTTCGCCATGCCGATGCTATGCGTGTCGCCGGACTTCACCAACCCCGATCCCGACGGCCGCAAGCGTGCCTGGGACCGCCAGGTTGAGTTGATCCGCGTCACCCGACGACTGGGCGGCCCCGGCGAACGTGTTGCGTGCCGCGTCCTCAGCGGTCAGCGCTATCCCGAGGTCAGCATCGAACAGGGCGTGGAGTGGGTCGTAGATGCCATCACGCGCCTGCTACCGGTGGCCCGCCAATACGACGTCGTGCTGGCCATGGAGAACCACTACAAGGACGGTTTCTGGCGCTACCCCGAATTCGCTCAAAAGAAAGAGGTGTTCCTGAAGATTGTGAACGCCATTCCAGATTGGCAGTACTTCGGCGTGCAGTATGATCCCTCCAATGCCATTGTTGCCGGCGACGACCCCATCGACTTGTTGCGAGCGGTGGCCGATCGGGTGGTCACCATGCACGCCAGCGATCGCTACCTGGCCGAGGGAGCTTCGCTCGACGACTTGCGCCAGAGCGACGGTACACTGGGCTACTCGCCCAACCTGCGCCATGGTGTCACGGGCAAAGGGCTAAATGATTACGATACTATCTTTAGCATCCTGGCAGGCGTGGGTTACCAGGGTTGGGTCAGCATCGAAGACGGCATGAATGGCATGGACGAAATGCGCGAGTCGATCGAGTTCCTAAAGAAGATGAGGAGCAAGTACTTCAGAGCGCAAAACCTATGAAAGCTGTAGTCAAATATGGTCGCCAGAATGGCGATGTCGAGATTCGTGACGTACAGGAGCCATCCATCGGACCAGATCAGGTGCTGCTGGAGGTCAAGGCCGCCAGTGTATGCGGCAGCGACATCCACATGTGGCGCGAGCATCAGAGCTGGGCAATCAAACTCCCGCTGGTGTTGGGACACGAATTTTGCGGTGTCATCGCTGCCGTCGGGGAGCGGGTCAACGGGTTCAAGGTTGGCGAACGGGTCGCTTGCGAAACAGCCGCGACTGTGTGCGGGCAATGCATCTACTGCCTGAGCGGGAACTACAACCTGTGCCCGCACCGCCAGGGCTATGGCGCGCTGGCGGATGGTGCCTTCACCTGCTATGTGGCAGCGCGTCCCCAGATCCTGCACCGCATCCCCGCCAACGTTCCGTTCGAGCACGCGGCGCTGACCGAGCCGATCTGCGTCGCCTATAACGCGCTGGTGGAGAAGACAACCATCAAACCCGGCGAAACGGTGGTGATCCAGGGTCCTGGGCCCATTGGCATCATGGCCTTGCAAGTTGCACGGTTGCGTGGCGCGGGCACGCTGATTGTGCTTGGCACCGATGTGGACAAGCATCGCATGGAGGTAGCCGAGGAGTTGGGCGCTCACCACATCGTCAACATTCAGCATGAAGACCCTGTGAAGTTGATCCGCTCACTCGGCGACGGCTACGGTGCGGACCTGGTGGTGGATTGCACTGGCGTAAGCAAGGCATTGCGGCAATCGCTCGAACTGGTGCGGCCAAATGGGCGCATTACCAAGATTGGCTGGGGACCGCAGCCGCTGGACTTCAGCCTGGACCCATTGGTGGCCAAGGCCGTCACCCTGCAAGGCTCCTTCAGCCATACCTACCCCACCTGGGAGCATGCGCTTGGCCTGTTGTCGACCGGTCAGATCAATCTGCAACCTGTCATCGGCGGCGTGTATCCACTATCTGACTGGCAAGAGGCGTTCTCGAAGATGGAAGACGGGATGAGTGTGAAATCGGTTCTTTTACCATGACTACTCCTATTATTCAAATCTCTATCGACGTGATCGACCTGGGCGAGGCGATGGAACTGGCGCGGGCGGCGGTGCACGCAGGCGTGGATTGGCTCGAAGCCGGCACACCGCTGATCCTGGCCGAGGGCATGCGCGGGGTGCAATCTTTCCGGCGTGAATTTCCCACGGTGCCGATTGTGGCTGATCTGAAAACGATGGACGGCGCCGGCCTGGAGGCCGAAGTGATGTTCAGGGCCGGCGCAAACCTGGTCGTCGTGATGGGGCAGGCGCACGACGCCAGCATCATCGAACAGGTAAAGGCAGCCAGGCAGTACGGCGGCAAGGTCATGTGCGATGTGATGCTGTGCCCCGACAAGCCCGCCCGTGCCCGGCGCGCCCAGGAACTGGGTGTGGATTACATCATCGTCCACACCGGATTCGACGAGCGCAACATGATCAAGGGCCTCAGCCCACTCGACGACCTGCCGGGCGTGCTGGCAGCCGTGGACATCCCCGTGCAGGCCGTCGGCGGTCTCAGCATCGACCAGGCCATCCAGACGCTGGAGATGGGTGCGCAGATCGTGGTATTCGGCGCGCCGCTGGTCATCAGCGGGACTGAGTTCAAGGCGCAGCAGGGCTTCGAGGATAAGCTGCGCGAGATCGTGCAACGGGTGAAACAGATTAAGGTGCAGACGAAGGGTCACCGCTGAGACGCGGGGCGCACAGAGAGCCGGTTGCCTCTGCGTGTACTCATCGTCCCTGCGGTGAGACGAGTGATGTGATATGAGGGTAAAACTTGCATATGGCAAGACCGGATTGGATGTTGATCTTCCCGACGAGTGGAACGTGACGGTGGTCGAGCCCCGCTACGTGCCAGGCTTGCCGGATCAGGCAGGCACCATTCGCCAGGCGTTGCGCGAGTCGCTCCAAGACCTGACAGGTCTATCCGCCGGCATCATCTTCAGCGATATCACGCGACCCACCCCCAATCACATCATTCTGCCTGCCGTGTTGGACGAGTTGGCCAAAGCGGGTGTGCCGCGCGAGCGCATCACGCTGTTCAATGCACTCGGCACGCA
The DNA here is from genome assembly GCA_023488685.1 of Chloroflexota bacterium. GTDB lineage: Bacteria > Chloroflexota > Anaerolineae > J036 > Brachytrichaceae > CAIXPS01. Next base: position 5,798 of record JAMDDR010000505.1, read on the forward strand.
CCGCCCCAACACAGACGCCGAGTTGCGCCGCATGCTGGGTGACGAGATCGTCGCTGGGTACCGGATCGTTCAGAACAACGCCTTTGACACGTCCACCCAGGTGTACCTGGGCACGAGCAACCGGGGGCACGAGATCTGGCTCAACCGTGAACTGGTCGCGTGCGATGTCAAGATCCTGACCGGCTTCATCGAGCCACATTTCTTCGCCGGGTTCTCGGGCGGGGGTAAGGCGGTCATGCCAGGCATGGCCGGGCTGAAGACGGTGCTGGGCAACCACGACGCCGGCATGATTGGCCATCCAAACGCAACCTGGGGCATCACCTGGGGCAATCCGATTTGGGAAGAGGCGCGCGAAGTGGCGTTGCGTTGTAGTAGAGACGCAAAATCTTGCGTCTCTACGGGCGTCTCTACCCTGATCCTGGTCAACGTCACATTGAACAAGGACAAGGCCATCACCGGCGTGTTCGCCGGCGATCTCGATACCGCGCACGCACAAGGATGCGCCTTCGTCAAGCAGACGGCCATGATCCCAATGCCGCACCCGTTCGATATCGTCGTCACGACCAACTCCGGCTACCCGCTCGACCTGAACCTGTATCAAACGGTGAAAGGCATGTGCGCGGCGGCACAGGTGGTGCGGCCGGGCGGCGCGATCATCGCTGCCGCTGAGTGCTGGGATGGCATCCCCGACCATGGGCTGTACGGCAGACTGCTGCGCGAGGCTCATCACCCGCAGGAGTTGCTCGACCGCATCAACACGCCCGGCTTCCTGGAGCAGGACCAGTGGGAGGCGCAAATCCAGGCGCTGGTGCAACTCAAGGCGGATGTGTATCTCCGCAGCGATGGGCTGAGCGACGAACAGATCACCCGCGCGCTGCTCAAGCCTTGCCGGCGCGTCGAGGATACGCTGGCCGAA
>JAMDDR010000478.1:0-1396 GCA_023488685.1 Chloroflexota bacterium
ATCGCACTTACGAGCCCAGGTAATCGACGCTGGATACCCTGCCCTGCAACTCGCGCGGCACGCACTGCTGCAACGCATCCAACCATACCAGGCCCAGGACGGAGTTGCACAGGCCGATCACGAAGCCCGCCGCCAGGAGCACCCAAGCACTGGCGGCAAGCCCCATCACTACCACCATGCCGGCCAGCAGCAGCCAGGGGATGAAGATTTTGAGGCCACGCCGCCGGATGGTTGCGTAGTGCCCGATCCAGATGGCCCCGCACACCGCCCCCAGTGCGTTGAACGAATAGAACAACCCCAGCACGCTGACGCCAGCCTTGAGATGGTCCCTGATCAGGAACGGGAGCGCCGTACCCATTGGCCCGGCGTAGGTCAGATTGGACACCGTCGCCACCGCGATGATGATCCAAATCCAGGCCGTGCCAAACACGGCCGCCAACCCTGCACGGACGTCGCCAAGAAGGCTGTTCGCCGCGCCCTTCGGCCGGGGCGTGTGCGCGAGCTTCTGAACGGGCACCAAACACAACGCCGAGACGAAGAACGAAAGACCATCCAGCGCAAACGCGGTCGCACTGCCGCCGGCGGCCACGAGAAATGCGCCTATCGCCGGGCCGGCAATGCCGCTCAATTGCCCGCTCAGATCGGTGAGCGAATTGGCGCTGGGAAGTGCTTCCGCTGCTATCACTTCGGGCAACGCCGCACGGTACGCCGAGGGGAAGATGGCATCGACCAGGCCGAAGAGCAAGCTGATCGCGTAAAGGTGCCACACCTCCAGGACATGGCCGAACGCCAGCAGCGCCATCGCCCCCACCGCGGCGCCACGCACGGCGTCCGAGATCAACATGAGCCGAAGGCGCGGGAAACGGTCGACCAGCACGCCACCGGCAAGCGCGAACGCCAGCATCGGCACCGTGCGGAAGATCAGGACGGTGCCCATGACGACGGCGGAGCCGCTCTTCTCCAACACCCACCATGCCAACGCTACGTCGTACAGGCTATCGCCCAAACGGGAAACGGTTTGTCCGCTCCACAAGAACACGAATGTGCGATTGGTTAAGGCGCGCAAGACAGAAAACATGGTGAACCCTCAACAACCCTCACCCCCGCCAGGTATATGGCGTGGGGTTTCGACGGACGTGTAATGAACACAACGGATCGCTGCGCGTTTTCAGTTCGTCAAATGAATGAGGGAAGCCCTGCAGGGATGAACGCTTTCACGCGTCTGGCGATTCCATCGATGGAATCCATCGCCCCAAACGCGCAACTCGTGAAAGCCAATCACCGCGTGACGGGCTAAGATCTGCGCAGTTGCGCAGAGAGAAGCTGTAGAACGAGATGAAGCAGAAGCACTGGCAAAGTTATAAGGGGTCCGATCTGGTTTGTCAATGCCGCCCAA
>JAMDDR010000478.1:1406-6658 GCA_023488685.1 Chloroflexota bacterium
CCGCCCAACCTCCGGGTGTATTTCGCGGAGGTGGCAAACTGAGGAGTGCCCCTTTCGTTTTCATGGTGTTCTGGGTGGTTCACTCGGCGGTTGGCTTTCAGTTGTCAGTGGTCAGTAGGCCCTGACCACCGGCTGTCAGGCCGTTTTGACAACTGACAACTGACAACTGTTGTCACAAGTGGCCTGACAACTGCTGACAACTGGGCGCAGGGTCGTGCGTCCCAGGTTGTGTGGGTGCCAATGGGCACCCTCCCGCAGGTCTCGCCAACCACCTGCGGGAGGGATTGCCCCTTTTGCGAAATGCACCCACCACCCCTTGCGAGGGGGAGGAGAAGCCGCGCCATTCTCCCCTCCTTGCCAAGGAGGGGCCGGGGGTGGTTCCCATAACCCCTCCCAACCTCCCCTTCGCAAGGGGAGGAGCCGCGCCGTTCTCCCCTCCTTGCTAAGGAGGGGCCGGGGTGGTTCCCACAACCCCTCCCAACCTCCCCTTCGCAAGGGGAGGAGCCCACGCCATTCTCCCCTCCTTGGTAAGGAGGGGCCGGGGTGGTTCCCACAACCCCTCCCAACCCCCCTTCGCAAGGGGAGGAGCCGCGCCGTTCTCCCCTCCTTGGTAAGGAGGGGTTGGGGGTGGTTAAGGCAACCCCTCCCAGCCTCCCCTTGCGAAGGGGAGGAGATCGCGCGCCATTCTCCCCTCCTTAGCAAGGAGGGGTTGGGGGTGGTTCTGTTTGGCCTGAAAGGAAAGAGGCCCGGACATGCCGGGCCTCTTTTCACATTCAGTCGATTTAGCGCATGAACTTGCCTGCAAAGGGCGATGTGTCGCCCTGACGCAGGAAGTGACCGGAAGGGCCTTCGCCGAGGAATTCGGAGAACCACGATTCGTGTTCGACTTCCTCGTTGAGGATTGCCAGGGAAATATCGTAAGTGCGATGATCTTTGCCGGCCGTTAAGGTGCAGATGTGGCTGTAGCCCCGCACCGCGCAACGCTCGGCCTCCACAAGGACCGTGAGCATCGCCTTAATGTCGGTTGGGTCTGAAGGCAGGCTGGCGGGCGGGCAGGCTGATGCGTCATGAAACTCCCGCATGTCGTTCGGCAGTTTGCCCCCCAACTCATAGATGCGAGGAACCAACGCTTCAAAGTGATTGCGATCTTCGATGCGGGCGGTCTCCGCAATCACTTTAAGCCCTTCACCTTCCAACCCGATCAGGTTCACTCGCAGGATCGTGTAGTAGTAAAACGTGGTGAGTTCGGCAGCCGCATTTTTAACCAAGAGTTCAATGAGTTGATCGACGTTGACCCCCGACTTCTCCACCATCTCTCGTGCTACCCTAGCCATTTCGATTCTCCTTAAACACTTATTCGGCTATCAACACGGATCTGAACGGATACAACCCTTGACGTAGCAGCTTGCACGCTTATTGCCTATCTCATTGTCTTATGAGCACCACCTCCCATGCAATATAAACGCTCCAGACCTGTCCCCCCTGATGAGCATCACACCCGGTGTGCTGATCGTGTCATACTGCACACGCGAGGCTTGCTTATTCATTCTCTCACAGCGCGTCATGTGACGCAAAACGGCGTATCAACTCACGACAATGCCCAGCACTGCCTCAATCTCGCCAAGGTGTGTGCGGCGATGATCGGCTCGGTTTAGTCGTACCGTCTTGCCGCGCTCCGCCACGTCCGCAGCCATTTGCGGGTTCAGGCGTTCAATCGCCTGGTCAATGGATTTGGCGCACGAGATCGCCAATTCGGCCGCCGCGCGTGGCGCGATGGCGAGGCAGTGTAGACGCATCGCTTCATTGACCACATCCACGTCCATTCCCGACGGACCGATGCCCTCGCGTTCCCACTTTTGCAGCAGGACCAGCGCGCGTTGATCCCAGAACGCCAGGTGCGCCAACACACCTGCGACTGTCCAGCCGGCCTCCATTGCATGGGCAAGTTGTTCGTCGGTCAACCGATTGACCAGGGCAATGAGATGTTCACGTTCGGCCGCGTTGTCTGAAATATAGGTTTGATCGAAAGACATCATTTCTCCCATCACGTCAATAGATTCTGCTCAAACGGGTCGAGACAAGCGCTTCCAATGCCGACGCACCGGCTGGCCATCCTGGTAGACCGTCGAGGACGCGCTTTCGACGTCGAACTCGAACAGGATATAGCGATCCGCAGGCAGGTAGCTACAGTATTGGGTTGCCAGCGCGCGCAACGCCGGGTCTTCGATGTATCGCGCATAGCCGGTGATCAGGAACTCGCCGTCGCCGCCCTCTGTGTCGCCAACCGAGTTGTGAATGGCGAAGCGGCTGTCGCGGCGCAAGTCGTGGCCTTTGGGCGAGGTTGGCTCCATGAAGACGAACAGGTGCCCCGCGCCGATGATGGGCGTCATGGGGTGTAAACGCGGTGAACCATCCTTGCGGATCGTCGCCAGGTATGCCACCTTGCCATTCAGGCGTTGGGCGCCGAAGGCGGCCAATGTGGCATCGGCATCTTCAAATTCTTTCCAACTCATATTGGTGTCCCCTGCCTTTGCACATACCCAAATATTTGCGTCACCGCATCCCTTACCCTGGCCAACCAGGCCCGCCGCTGCACCGGCGTGCTGGTGACGACGACGTTAAACATCTCGCGATGGACATTTTCAACCCCACACAGACCGAAGATACAGTTGCGCCACAACGTCTCCAGGGGATCCCCGAAGACAGTCATTTCGCGCGCCTGCGGCGTGTTGGACGTGTTGAAGATCAACGCAGCTTTGGCCTTTAACAGGCCGGCTGGCACACCCTCACCATCGTCACCCTCCAGGAAGCGATATGCGACGTCAGGCCGGATCACACGATCGACCCAACCCTTCAGAATGGCTGGTGGCTGCCCCCACCAATTGGGGTGTATGACGACGATGCCATCTGCGGCGGCAATCTCTTCGCAATGCACGGTGATATCCGGCGGCAAAGCCACCCCGCGCGGGATCTCGGTGGCTGGGAGAATAGGGTCAAATGCTTCGGCGTACAGGTCGTGGAAACAAACAGTGTGCCCGTTGCGGCGCAGCTCGGTGAGCGCGGTGTGCGCAATGGCGTGGTTGAAGCTCTGGCAATCCGGGTGGGCCAGGATTACGGATATTGGCATCTGGTTTGCTCGTTAAATATCTCGCGACGCATTGATTTCTGCCTCAAGCTGCACGACAAAGGCCCGCATGAACTCGACCAGTGGTTGGGCCAGTTGCCGGGCGGTTTCGGTGTGTAGCTCGCCGTAAAAACTGATCTGAAAGTTCACCTGGTCAAGGATGTAGGCACCGATGCCTCTGCCCTGCGTAAAGCGGCGCTCAAACTGCTGCATGGTCATTTGCCAGGTATCGCCCTTGACGTTGTCAGGATCATACTCCGGCCTGGCATACCTGGACGTGCACGCCCGCATCAGGCCAACCGCGCCCAGGGCGTCCAGCTTGTCGGCGTCGCGCAGCAGCTCGGCAAACGAGCCACCGCCGCCCGGCGCACTGTGATAGGCGATGGCATTCGAGATCGCCTCGATCTCAAGGCTGCTAAATAAGCGCCGTTCGCGCAGAAACTGCGCCGCCATCTCGGCGCCCACGCGCGCGTGCCGGCTGCGTTGATCGGTGGAGAGGCGTGTCAGGCCGATATCGTGCAGCAAGGCAGCCGCCTCGACCGGCTCCAGGGCCGCAATCCCTTCACCCCTGGCGATGCGCAAGGCCCAACGCCGCACCCGGTCCACATGTTTGAAATCGTGGGCAATCCTTAGATCCGGTGTGTCGACGGCGCTCATCGTCTGCCGCACATAGGCTTCGATTTGCTGGATACGGTCACTCATCGCTATCCCCTTGCTGTCACGAGCACCCCCTGTGTGACGTACCCGGCCACCGCTACAAGGTGCCTTCCGTCACACCTGCCTCATGCGCCGGCGTATGACGCCCGAAATGTTTGCCAAACACCAGCGCCGTGAACACCTGTATTGTCGCACCGCGGCGCCAACTGCCCGGAGGCAACCCGGCCTTCCAGCACACTGCGTCGGCAAAGGCGTAGCGGTCCAGTCCATGTTCCACCGCCACTTGTGGCAACAGCAACCCGCGGCAACCGCCTTTGGCAATCAGCAGGCCGTGCTTGCCTACCTCCACCTGTTCAATGTTCGTAATGGTCTGCAATGGCGACAACACTGAAATCTCGATCTCCAGGTTCTCCAACTCGTCCGCGCACATGGGTGGGAAGCGCGGATCCTCCGTGGCCGCGGCAATGGCCATCTGCTGGACCACGCGGTAGAGCGGCATGTCGGCCCGGATATGACCGATACAGCCACGCAACTCGGCCCCCTGGATGAGGGTGACAAAGGCGCCGGCGCACTGCGTCAACGCCGGATCGCTCAATTGCACAGCGGGGAGGAGGCGCGCGCCCAGGTACCCGGCGCTGGCGTGATAGGCCAGGTCAAGCAGTGCGCTTCGTTGTTCCGGTGAAAGGTCCATTGTTAGTGTTGGGTGTCAAGGATGGGCTTAAGGCCCTGTGATACGGGCTATTGAAGAATACGCCGTCATTCAAGTTTAGCGCCAATCGCCGCGAAAAGAAAACCGATTTTGGCGCAAAGCGCTGTACTCAGCGCCAAACGTTGTACGCAACGCGAACGTTGTACGCAACGCGAAATCGGGTTTCTTAATTGCCGCAGAGGCGGGTTGCATTGCGGGTTGCATTACAATCTGGCGCCAGAGAGAAAACGCCTCATGTTCTACGAGATTGCCCGCCTTGGCGCCCACCTATTGATCCATACCGTTGCCCGCGTCCACGTGGATGGCGCCGAACACTTCGCCCGAAAACCACCCTTCATCCTGGCGACCAACCATCTCACCAGTTGGGATCCCCCGCTGATCTTTGCGCTCTCAGCGCGGGACGTGCACCTCACCGTCCTGGCAGCCGATAAATGGCGCAAGGTCTTGCCCATCCTGCTGCTTTTTAACGGCATGGGTGCGGTTTGGGTCAAACGCGGCGAGGTGGATCGCACAGCGCTACGAGCGTGCCTGCACGTGCTGGCGCACGGCGGCGCGATGGGCATGTCGCCGGAAGGCACGCGCAGCAAAACGGGCGGGTTGCAAATGGGCCGCTCCGGCGTGGCGTACCTGGCATCGAAGGCAAACGTCCCGGTGCTGCCGGTGGCCTTGTGGGGGGTGGAACAGATCGAGCACAACCTCAAACGCCTGCGCCGGACGGACGTGTACGTGCGTGCCGGCACACCGTTGTCGCCATTGCAGACC
>JAMDDR010000004.1:0-5798 GCA_023488685.1 Chloroflexota bacterium
TGCGAAGAGATCGAGTTGTACGGCCTGGTCATCCACAGGGCCACTGTAGCACAATTGTTCGCATTGTGGAATGGGCGAGATCGATCGCGGAGAAATCCTGACTATTGCAGTCGTGAGAACCCGCGCAACAGTACGGTTGTCATTCCGAGTGCTAACGAGGAATCTCTGCCGATGTCGGCTTAGATCCCAATGCAGGGCGAAGGATGACAATCTGACGCGCATGAAAACCGAGTAGACTCGCGTCAATGAGTAAACCTACGCAACCTACACCTTATCCCGAAGTGAATGCGCTGCTGCACGAATTATTGGATCGCGTGCAGGCCATCCTGGGGAGCCACTTCATCGGCATGTGCCTGGATGGCTCACTGGCGAGCGGCGATTTCGATCAGGATAGCGATATTGATTTTGTCGCAGTCACCGGCGCTGAGATCTCGGGCGATCTCTTTGCGGCCTTGCAGGCCATGCATGAGCGCATCGCGACGATCGACTCCTGGTATGCCGACCAGTTGGAGGGCTCCTACATGTCAGCGCATGCACTGCGGCGCTATGACCCTGCCCATGTGCTATACCCGAATATTGAGCGCGGAAGGGGTGAACGCCTCAAAATAGCTCAGCATGACGAGGTCTGGAACATTCACCGTTACATGCTGCGGGAGCGCGGGATTGTGTTGGCGGGCCCCGCCCCTCAAACGCTCATCGACCCTGTTTCGTCTGACCAGTTGCGACGCGCAATGCTATCCGTCCTGTCCGGGTGGGTCACGCAAATTCTGCATGACCCCACTCAGATGAAGAATCGTGGCTATCAGTCCTACATCGTCCTCACGCTGTGCCGCATTCTTTATACCCTTCAACATGGCGCGGTCGTCTCCAAGCCGGTCGCGGCGCGCTGGGCACAGAAGACGTTGGGCGAGCAATGGGTGCCTTTGATCGAGCGAACGTGGGCAGGCCGGCACAACCCTGGATTAGAAGCGTCGTCAGAGGATGTGAATGAAACGCTGGCGTTTATCCGCTATACACTGGAGCGCGGCCGGCGGTTTGAGACGCATGCTCTATGAAGGGAATAGGAAATGGATTGCCTGTGGTCTATGGAGAATGGGCGCAGGAAGGGGGTATCATGCGGAATGGGCGCAGGAGGGTTTCTATCATTACTATCCCAGGATGGAGCAAGTCAAAGCATGGCTGCAATGTCCCAGGCCAGGAGGTATATGTGGCAATTCAACCGGATATGATCGGCATCAACGTTCGTGACATGGCCGCGGCGCTGCGGTTTTACCGCCTGCTGGGCCTGGACATCCCGCAAGGCAAGGACGCCGATCCGTATGTCGAGGTCATCACGCCGAACGGGTACCGCATCTCATGGAACACGGTCGAGATGATGAAAGGCATCTACCCGGATTGGGACGAGTCACCCAGGGGCTACCGTATGGGCCTGGCCTTCAAATGCGACAGCCCGGCCGGCGTCGATGAGACGTATCACCACATCGTCGGGAGTGGCTACCAGGGTTACAAAGAACCGTGGGATGCGTTCTGGGGGCAGCGTTACGCGGTGGTGGTTGATCCAGACGGCAATCTGATCGACCTGTTTGCCAGGTTGTAGTCACTGGCCTTGCAGCAGCCGTTAGCCACCACACGAGGTGTGCCTTGTTCAAACTTGCGATTCCTGTCCTTCATGTCAGCAACTCGACCGCGGCGGAGGCGTTCTATTGCAATCGGCTGGGCTTCCACCGGCAGTTCGCCTACCGCGTGGATGAGACCAGGCCGGACCCGTGCTACATGGGTTTGACGCGCGATGGGGCCTGGCTGCACGTCTCCTCCTTTTCCGGCGACGCCGTTGCGGGGGGTGTGGTCTACTTGCTTGTCGACGATGTGGATGCCCTGCATGCGGAACTCGTGGCGAAGCAGGTCGCCATCGACCTCGCACCAACGGATCAGTCGTGGGGCAACCGTGAGATGTACGTAAAAGATCCCGATGGCAACAGCATCCGGTTCGTCCGCGAGGGTGATGGCTAACTGGATTTATCGCACGCGACAGGCTGCGATCGTCCAGGGCAATGGCGAAGCCACTCGAACTACCTCGAGTTCCTGGGATAGGAAATGGATAAAGCTGCGCCTCGACCAATGGTTGACGTGGCCAGGGGTGTTGCCCCAGGAACGATGATAGGCACCACGCGCCAGGTTTAGCATGCGCCACAGCGGTTCGCGGGGCACGCTCATAATGCACCAGCGGCGTGACACTCGCTTCACCTGGCGCAACGCCGCCAACGGATCGTGCACATGCTCCAGCACCTCCAGGATGAGGGTCAGGTCCACGCATTCGGTTTGAAATGGAGCTTGCGTGACGTCACCCACCGCATATACAGAACCCGGCCACAAGGTGGCAGCGATGGACACAGAAGGCCGATGAACATCAAATCCCGCAGCAGAGGCGTGGGGGAGCGCTTGTGCTACCCAGGACGTGGAAACGCCCTCGCCGCACCCAAACTCGATCAGAGTATGTACCTGGCTCTGCAAATCCAACGTATGAATCAGCGACGTCAAAGCGACCCGAAACCCAGCGATCAGCCGCTGAGAGATCGGGTTCCTGGTCAAATACTTCGAGCGTTGGAATTGAATATCCCCGGTTTGGGGCATAGGTTATGACCCCCCTGTAGGTATGGCCGACGCCGGAGTGACATAGGCCCAAACGGGTTGATGCTACCATTAAAACAGAAATGCACCCACTGGATTTTCTAAGCTTGACTGTCTTGCTCCGCGTCCATATAATGGACGTAACTCCACTCATAGGTTTATAGAAATGGGCCTGTAAGCCCTACATTCTTGCGACATGTTAGACCCGCGGCGTGGGCAGGTATGCTCATGCGGGCCTGGGTCTGTGTCGCTCCGCGCCTGCAACAAAAGGCCATCGATCTTCCTCTAATACAATCGCGCAATGGGCACTCGATGTTTCCCGATAGATGCGGAACCCTGACTGCAGGCGTGTGATGCGATATCACCTCTGCAGTTTTGCATTCTCCGAATACCGGAAAGTCGAGGGTTGCTGTGCACGAAACTACCAGTCTGCACAACCCGCACGTCAAGCGTTGGACGAGCCTGAAGTATGAGAAGTATCGGCAATCTGCCGGTGTGTTCCTGGTGGAGGGCGCACGGGCGGTGGCCGAGGCGATGCTCACCGGTCAATCCCTTGAAGCGATCATTTACGGTCCAGAATCGCTGCGAACCGAGCGCGCTCGCAACCTGATCCAGGCTGCGCCACCCGATCTGCTCTGGCAGGTGAATGAAGCCATTTTGCGCCGCCTCTCGGCGCGCGACGATCCAGCCGAAGTGTTCGCCGTCTGCCGGCAGGTGGACGTGCCGCTGGGCGAATTGTCCCTGCCCGCAGACCCGCTCTGTGTGGTTCTGGACGAGCCGCGTGGGCCGGGCAACCTGGGCATCACCCTGCGCGTGGCCGATGGCGTGGGCGTGGATGCTGTGATCATCATCGAGCCGGCCGTGGATCTGTATCATCCTACGGTGGTGAACGCGAGCGTCGGCTCGCTGTTCGGCCTCTGCATTGCACGCGCGCCGAACCAGGCGGCGTTTCTGGCCTGGTATGACGCCACCTGGGGGGCACGCCCCGAAACGTGTTGTATTGCCACGCTGCCCGAAGCCGAGCAGGATTATTCGATGCTGGCCGGCCTGAAACAACCCATCTTTGTGCTGTTTGGGAACGAGGAACGCGGCCTGGCACCCGCCCTGCGCCGGCGTGCGCAGGTTGAAATCGGTATCCAGATGCTGGGACGCGCGGACTCGCTCAATACCGCCAGCGCCGCCGCCGTGATTCTGTGCGACATCGTTCGCAAGCGCGGGCGCGGCCGTTACGTCACGGCGCAGCACAAGCGGGTGCCGGTTGGTTTTGAGCAGCCGCGCCGGTAGAGGGCAGGCGAGAAACCCGACTTCTCGCAGAAGTCGGGTTTCTGAGCAGCCGCGCAAGTAGGCATGGTGCTATGCGATTGCCCTGCTTGAATAATGGATTAGACTTGCTTTGTCGATGAACCCCGCTATTTTCAACTGGCCTGGCGGCGTGCGCGCCAGGCCCATTCTGGATGCAGGACATGACACAAAGCTGGCGAAACGAACTGAGAACATGGGCGAATCAGTGCGCTGATCGATTCGGAAACAGGCAGGGCATTCTGGGCGTCGTGGTCGGTGGCAGCCTGGCACGCGGGCAGGAATGGCGCCATTCTGATCTCGAACTCGGCGCGCTTGTCGAGGAAAGAGACGGGGCGTTGTCCTACTTCAACGTCGATGCCGGCCGCGGGGTTGAAGTCCTCCAACTCGTTCGCCCTGAACTGGAGGAGCAGGTCAGGCTGGTGGAGGGGGGTGATTTGATGCCCATTCTCAACTGGCCGATTCAATTGTGGACGTGCCGGATCATGCAGGACCCGTCCGGGCTGCTGGGGCGATTTAAGCGCCAATTCGATGCCGGGTTGTTTGCCGGTGCCGTGGTTGAAAAACGTATGGCAGGACTTCGCCTCAAAATAGACAAAGCCCTGGGCGAAGCGCGCCATCTGCTCGCGGAGGACAGGCCTGCCGCGGCACTGGCCAAGACCCGCCTGGCGATGAACGACGCGATTCTGGCCTTTCACTGGGCGCACGGCGAATTGCCGCGCAGCCAGAATCGCACCCATAGTCGCCTGCGGCTGCTCTGCCAAAAGCATACGGCCCCATCGTTTTACGCGTTGTATCGCGACGTCTTTGCGTTGTCCGACACGACGCATGTCATCAAAAACACATGGCCCAACGTTAAAGGCCAGGTGTTGGACATCGCGCGCCTGTGGGGCGATTCGGCGCATGATTTCTTCGTTCACGCCGTCGATAGTGACTTTGCGTGGCGCCAGAACGCCGGCATCCTGACTGTCTACCGGCTTTACATCCCGGTCATCGGTACCCCCGAACGGGGTGTGTTTGAGAAGTTGGATGACTCAGCATGGGCAGCCGAGAACAGGGATCTCATGCAATTCCTGGGACTCGCCCATGCTGACAAAGCGGTTGTATCCACGCTGGTGGAACGAATCGAGGGTACGCTGTCAACGGATTCGGCGCCGAATACGGCGAGAGCAGATTGAACGGATTCGTCAGTTGATGGCGAGCAGATGCCATGGATGATCCGATTCGAGGAATGTGCATGTGTAATCCGTTTCCGTTGTGCTTGACGCCAAATCCGTTGACAACAATCTGACCATACAGGAACAATAAGCATTCACATGCGAGACGACCCGCTACGCGTCCGTTCAATCGGTTCAAGCGTTGTACTCAACGCCAAAATCCGTTGACAGCAATGAGCAACGCATACGTCCATGGGTACGATCTCCGAGAGACCTTGAGGCTGCAGGACCAGGCTTTCACGCTGGTCGATCTGTTGCATTCCGACACGGCCTATCCTGCAGGCAGCCATGTGCTGGAAGCCGGTTGCGGGGTAGGGGCGCAGACCGTAACGCTCGCGCATAACAGCCCGGAGGCGATCATCACTTCCGTCGATATCTCGGCGCGCTCGGTCGCAGCGGCCAGGAAAGCGGTGGAGGCTGCCGGGTTCGGCAACGTGGTGTTCAGACAGGCGGATATCTTCAACCTGCCGTTCCCGCCGGCGTCTTTCGATCACGTTTTCGTGTGCTTTGTTCTGGAGCATCTCAGCCGCCCGGTCGATGCCCTGAATGCGCTGAAGGGGGTCGTGAAAGCCGGTGGCTCGATCACTGTCATCGAAGGGGATCATGGCTCGGCGTACTTTCATCCTGACAGCGAGGACGCACGCCGGGCCATTG
>JAMDDR010000004.1:5808-6643 GCA_023488685.1 Chloroflexota bacterium
CGCTGCAACAAGCCGGCTTTGGTTCGGTGCATGTCTCTCCGCGCATGGTCTACGTCGATTCCAGCAAACCGGAGCTGGTCGAGGGCTTCACCCGTAGAACCTTTACGGCCATGATCGAAGGCGTGCGGGATGCGGCGATCTCGTCCGGTCTGGCTGACGCGCAGCGCTTCGACCGCGGCATTGCGGATCTGTACAGAACGGCCGAGCAGGATGGCGTTTTCTGCTACACCTTCTTCAAGGCCGTTGCGATCAGGCGTTGAACGGCCCCTGATTTCAGACGAGTAAAGGAACCATGAGCGATATTGAACAAATCCTGGCTCAGTGCACCAACATCCTGCCGGGCCACGGCCCCAATCGTTCGATGAAGGCGGTGTTCCAGGCGTTGGCTGATTCGTTGCAGGGCGACGAGGACCTGGACAGCTATGGCTCAGGGACGTACATTGCCGGCTTCGAGTCCGAGGTCGCGGCCCTATTTGGCAAGGAAGCCGCCGTATTCCTGCCCTCGGGGACGATGGCCCAACAAATCGCCCTGCGGATCTGGTGTTAGCGGCGCCACAACGTTGTACACAACGCCTTTACCGTGGCGATGCACCCCACGGCTCACCCGGAGTTTGCCGAACATGGCGGCTATCGCTTCCTGCATCACCTCCAGCGGTTGCAGTTCGGTGCGCCGGAGTTTATCGGCGACCGCATGTTGGCGGTTCAGGACTTTGAGACGCTGGGGCAGGAGCCCGGGGCGATTCTGCTGGAGCTGCCTTATCGGCCGTTGGGTGGCCAACTGCCGGCGTGGGATGAACTGCTCGCGATCAACGCGTGGGCACAGGCGCGCGGGATC
>JAMDDR010000282.1 GCA_023488685.1 Chloroflexota bacterium
CTCGTCTGCCCAACGCCCACGGTCGACTCGCCCCACAAGATGGATGTAGAGGCTTGAGCCGGTTAACACCGGGAGCGCCTGGGAACGCCGCCATCTTTGGCGGCCTCCCACCAACGCTAACCGGCTCAAGCCTCGGCACCCGGTTCTGGACGCGCACACCTGACAGCTCTCTGAAGACCTATCAGGTGTGCGCGCCCTTCTTCATTGCTCAGGGGCTCTGGACATGAGCCTACGAGCTTTCCGTATCTAGCTCCTTAGCTAATGACCAAACGGTCGCATCTCGATTTTCAAAAAGCTGAAGTTCCACAAAAGTTAAGAGCACCATTGCCAAGTTTTGTGTAAACCTTGGACTCTCTCCAGATGATAAGGAGGTGAAGTAATCGATTAATGCTCCAATAGCACAGACCGTTTGATTCAGTGAATCTGCAAATGCAGTAAATTCTCCAACTCCCTCAAATTGTCCACTTGGAGTCAGCATTATGCTGGCCTCTTGTTTGCTGGTGCTGTAATCATGAAGGGTCTGTTCAATATCCTTCAAGAATTCAATCGCAAGCGTCGGAGTTTTATCAGGTCTCTCTCCAAGAATCGCTTCACCAATTGAGCCTAGTTTCCACGATACAACATTCGATTCAAGCAGGCTTGGTAGCGTAATCACTTTTTGTTGTCCTGACCCTCAACAACCACATAATGGTTTGTATCAATGCTAAACGCGCTATGGAGTGTTACAGCATCCACAGCGCGTTAGCACATTTATCCTGTTCCTACTTCTCGCGGAACTCGCCGTCCACCACATCACCTTCGGGTGGAGCCTCGTTACCGCCAGTTGCGCCTGCGCCGTCCGTCGACCCTGTTCCAGGCCCGCTCGCTGCGCCACCCTCCGCCTGTTGGTACATCCCTGCGCCCACCGCGGAGAAAGCCGTCTTCAGTTCGTCCGTCGCGCGCCGGATCGCGGCCGGATCCTCGGAGTCGAGCAGGCTGCGTACCGTCGCAATCTTCGACTGCAGATCCGTCTTCTTATCCGCCGGAATCTTGTCGCCGTTGTCCTTGATGAACTTCTCCGCCTGGTATGACGCGTTGTCAGCCTCGTTACGCGCCTCTACGCGTTCGCGACGCTGCTGGTCCTCGGCGGCATGCGCCTGGCCCTCGCGCACCATGCGCTCGATCTCGTCCTTGGCCAAACCCGACGATGGCTGGATGGTGATATGAGCCGTCTTGGCAGTCGCCTTGTCCATCGCGGCAACGTTCAAGATGCCATTGGCGTCAATATCGAACGACACTTCGATCTGCGGCACGCCGCGCGGCGCCGGTGGTATCCCATCAAGGATAAAGCGGCCTAGCGACTTATTGTCCGCCGCCATCGGGCGCTCACCTTGAACCACGTGAATCTCTACACTGGTCTGCATGTCGCTGGCTGTGCTGAAGATCTGGCTCTTCTTGGTCGGGATGGTGGTGTTGCGCTCGATGAGAGGCGTCGCCACACCGCCGAGTGTTTCGATACTCAGCGTAAGCGGGGTAACGTCCAGCAACAAGACGTCACGCACTTCGCCGCCCAGGACACCCGCCTGGATGGCCGCACCCACTGCCACCACCTCGTCCGGGTTCACGCTGCGGTTGGGCTCTTTCCCGAAGAACTTACGCACAGCCTCATGCACTGCCGGCATGCGCGTCATGCCGCCGACCAGCACGACCTCGTCGATCTTGCTAGCATCCAGGCTGGCATCGCCCAACGCTTGCTTGCAGGGTGAAATACTGCGAGCCACCAGATCTTCGGTCAATTGCTCCAGCTTGGAACGAGTTAGCCGCGTGACCAGGTGTTTGGGACCAGTGGCGTCTGCCGTCAGGTACGGCAGGTTGACTTCCGTCTCCATGACCGTAGACAACTCAACTTTCGCCTTCTCCGCTGCTTCCTTCAAACGCTGCAGCGCCTGGCGGTCATTGCGGATGTCCAGGCCATTCTCAGTCTTGAATGTGTCGATGAGGTAATTCATCACACGATTGTCGAAATCGTCACCGCCGAGGAACGTGTCACCGTTGGTCGCTTTCACCTCGAACACACCATCACCCACGTCCAGGATGCTGATATCGAACGTGCCGCCACCCAGGTCGTAGACGGCAATCGTCTCATCCTTCTTCCTGTCCAACCCGTAGGCGAGAGAAGATGCGGTTGGCTCGTTGATGATGCGCATCACCTCCAGGCCAGCGATTTTGCCCGCGTCCTTGGTCGCCTGGCGTTGAGTGTCGTTGAAATACGCCGGCACGGTGATCACTGCCTGCGTGACTGGTCCACCCAGGTACGCCTCGGCATCAGCTTTGATCTTCTGCAGGATCATGGCGCTGATCTCTTGCGGCGAGTAATCTTTGCCACCCATGATGACGCGGCAATCACCATTCGGCGCGGCTTGCACCTTGTATGGCACCATCTTGAGTGCGCGTTGCACCTCGGGATCGCTAAACTTGCGCCCCATGAAACGCTTGATGGAGAAAATGGTGTTTTCGGGGTTCACAATCGCCTGGCGCTTGGCCACCTGGCCGACCATACGCTCCCCGCTCTTGGGATTGACTGCGACCACCGAAGGGATTAACCGCGAGCCTTCCACGCTGGGGATGACTGTGGACTCACCGCCTTCCATCACTGCAACTACGCTATTCGTCGTGCCGAGATCGATACCAATAATCTTTGCCATTGTTTGTTCCTTACCTTGCAACGCGCACCAACGCCGGGCGGATCACACGCTCACCCAGCTTATATCCCTTCTGCAACTCCTCGATGACGTGTCCGTTTTCAATGCCTGGTGCTTCATCATAGCTGACCGCTTCGTGCCAGGTCGGGTCGAACACATCATTCGGCTTCACCTCAATGACTTTGACGCCTTCGCTCTCAAGAATGAGCTGAAGCTTGCGCTGGATGAGCAATACACCGTCGATCCACGTCATGTCCTTCAACGCGCTTGGCATCGTTTTCGCCGCCCGCTCAAAGTCGTCCAACACCGGCAGGAGCTTCGCCACCAGGGCACTGGTCGAGAGTGCGCGTAAGTTGGCATAGTCGGTTTCCTGGCGCTTCTTGTAGTTGGCAAACTCGGCACGCGCGCGTTGCCAGCCGTCCAGGTACTCGGTTGATTTGGACTTTGCATCAGCCAGCTCCTTCTTCAACATTTCAACCTCGACGGCGAGCTGGGAAGCCTGTAGTTCAGCCTGTTGCTGAGTGGCCTCCGCGGTACCAGGTGCAGTACCATCTCCGTTGGCTTGCGTCGTCTCACTTGTCTCTTGCGTATTCGTTTCCATTTAAGACCATCTCCATGTGTAGGTTGTTTCGTCTATATCAGATCAGTCTCCGTATAAATCGCTCACCAAATCACTCATCAAGTCAGCCACATAACGCACTGCGCTGATGGCACGTCCATAGGGCATGCGTGTCGGGCCTAATACGCCCAATGTGCCGGTGGCGAACCCCTCCACACCATATCGCGCCAGCACCATGCTGCACGAGCTTAACTCGCGCCAGCGCCCTTCACCGCCGATCACGACTTGCACAGTGCCCACACGCGCGCTCAACACATCCATAAGAAAGCTCGGTTCCTCCATGGCGTTTACCAGGGCCCGCGCCTCGCTCTGGCTGATAAACTCGGGTTGCTGCAACACCTCCGTCAACCCATCGCGATACACCTCGTGCATGGGCGGCGCGCCGTCGGCCATGAGTTCCAGAACCAGTTGCAGCACGTCAGATTCAAAGTCGGTCAGGTCTGCCGGCCGGGTCCGGATTGCCGCCGCATCCAAGCCTGCATACACATTGTTGAGTCTGGTCGCGGCCTGGCTGAGCGCGTTTTGCTCCATTGGCTCTTTAAGCGTCAATATGCGCTGGCGCACGGTGCCACCCTGGAAAACCAGGATCAACAAAACCAGGTGCGCCTGGGTGGAGATGAGCTGCAGTTGGCGGATGCGCGGTTGGCCTATTTGTGGCGCGGTGACGAGGGCCGCACCGCGCGCCGAACGCGCCAGCACCGCTGATGCCAGTTGCATCCACTGGGACATTTCCAATTTTGCCTGGTGGAATTGGTGCCGGATGGTGTTCTTCTCATCCGTCGGCAGTTCGACATCGCCTAGCAATCGCTCCACGAAATAGCGATAACCCTTATCCGTAGGCATCCGTCCCGCCGACGTGTGTGGGTGCGTGAGATAACCGTACTCCTCCAGGACTGCCATGTCGTTGCGGATGGTGGCGCTGGACACGTTCAACCCCGCCCCTTCCATCAGCGCCTTGGAACTGACCGGCGCCGCTGTCGCCACGTAGGTGTGAACGATCAGATTTAGAATTGATTGCTGACGCGGTGTCAGCTCTTGATTCTCCTCGCTCATAGTTATGCCAAATCTTTAGCAGTCAACGGCCACGAGTGCTAACAGATCAACCAAAGATGATACCATGCGAAGCAAGAAACCGTCAAGATAAAGGGATAATTGGCAGCGATTCTCAATCTGAAAAATCCAGCACCTTTTTGCGGAAAATCCGCTGTCTACGGCCATTCAGTATCGACCTATACGATCACGAATTGCATCCAACTTGGCACTCAAACGGTAAAATCGGGGATGAGAGCTTGATGTTTGCCGTCATCTGTAACATAAACGCGCAATCGCGACTTGTATCTTCCTGGTTCGGGTTTCAGATTGAGAATTGCTGGATAATTGGGTGTATATCGCTAAAGATGGCTTACCACTTTCGCACGATACGCCGATACCCGCTCCCTGACCACCATCAGATTGGTCAGGGGTCACTATGCGAATCAGTGCCAGTGCCAACCATCTCACTTCCACACTATCGCGCTGTCATGTTGTCACAGCCCATCCACAACCAGCCACCAGCCACCAGCCTAAGATTCGACGATGAAATCAAACAATAAAACGCCCGCGGTCCAGAAAATGATGGCAAAAGCAACCACAACGCCCAGCCATGAGCCAAAGTCGTTGAACGGCAGCCGGTCCAGGTAACCCGCCGTCACGATCACGGCGGCGACGACCAGGGGCACCGCCAGCGGAAACAACAGAATGGGCAGAAAGATTTCGCGCGCGCGTGTGCTGGCAGCCATAGTCGCGATGAGCGTCCCTGCACCGGCATAACCCACCACGCCGAGAAACACGATCAGCAGAACCCCCCACTGCAGCAAGGTCTCGTCGAACAGAATCGCCATGATCGGCAACACGACCAGCGATATGACCAGCATGAATAGCGCATTGCTCACGGCCTTGCCCACGAAAATGACGCTGCGATCGCACGGCGCCAACAGCAACCCGTCGATACACTGGTTGATCTGTTCATTGGTCATCGAGCGTCCCAGCCCCAGTGTCCCAGCGAACACCAGGATAACCCACAGGACACCTGGAACCAGCGGGCGGAATGAGTCCACACGCAGTCGTAATGCAAAGTTGAACAGCATGATGGACATGGCAGCGAAGACCAGCATGGCCGTGGAAGACTCACGCGTTCGTAGTTCGATCAAAATGTCCTTGCCGATGATGGCACGAACCTGCTGCAGATATAGGCGCATTGCGGTAGCCAGTATTGAAATCAAGACACGTGCGACGATGGCCGTGTCCCCGATGATAAGCTTTACTCGAAGAGCCTGGCAATACGATCCGGGGTGATCATGTCATGCAGTTCAGCGATCACGCGTCCGGCTTTTAACACTACAGCCCGCGTCACACCCTCCAGCCCACGGCCAAGCTCGTGCGTCGTCATCAGGACGGTGCGACCAGATACGGCCAGATCGCGCAACAAAGCCGTCAGGTTGCGTGCCGACACATGGTCCAGGCCCGTATACGGTTCGTCGAACAGCAGCAAGGGTGGATCGTGCAGTACCGCGCGTGCAATGGCCAGCCGCTGGACCATGCCGCGCGAAAAGGTCCGCACCGGTTCGTGCGCACGCGGCAATAGATCGACCCGGCGCAAGACTGTATCGACAAGTGGTTGGAGGTCGGAAATTGGAGGTTGCCGCAGATGCTCCACCATCCCAACTCGCGACACCCCTATGCCATACATGCGCGCATAGAAATGCAGGTTCTCGGCTGCCGTCAGATCCGGATAGACCAGCGGCTGATGCGAGACCACGCCGATGAGCGCCCGGGCGCGTGCGGGTTGTTCCAGCGCGTTCACCCCGCCAACGGTCAGCGTGCCGGCGTCTGGGCGTGCCAGCGTTGCGACCACTCTCAGGAGCGTCGTCTTTCCAGCGCCGTTCGGGCCAAGAACAGCCACAAACTCACCAGGCTCGATCCGCAGCGAGAGATTGCGCAGCACAGGACGCATGCCGTAGTACTTCGTGAGTTCATGTGCCTCTAACATGGGCTTAATCCCAGATGCGGCGCAATTGCTCCTTCAACGCCTCGCGCTGCTTGCGGTAGGTTGATTCCGCGAGCGTGCCACCCACAAAGCGATTGTCCAGAGCGGCGATTTCCGCGAGCAGCATCTCTCGATCCTTTGCCAGCGCTGCATCAAGAGCGCGTAAACGGTGCATGCGTATGAGCAGGAAGTACCCTAATCCACCTGCCAATGCGACAGACACCAACCCGAACCCAATCGCGCGCCCATCGTCGCCTGGGATGGGTGTTCCACGCGGCTGTCCGACCAACTCAAATGAGATGGTACCGCTGGCAGGGACAGCGGGTTGCTCCGGCGTATATAGCCTGATGTTGCCACCCTGCACCGTCTGTATACCCTTATCGGTGAGCCCATTGACGCGCAGATCACCCTCCGGCAACAGCACGTCCCAGTTGCTCAACGGATACGCCATCGTGCGTTCGATGTGTTTGCCACCCTGGTAGGGAATCTCGTACAGCACGGCAATGGTCGACGTGCGTTCTCCAGGCGGCACCGCATCGCTATCATAAATCGTGCTGCCATCCTGTTCAAAACGTGTCCCGATTCCGGGCCCATCGAAACGCAAATTCTGCGCCTCTTCAGGGATCGTGATCTTTAGCGAGCGCAACAGTCCATCCGGACCGGGTTTATCCACGTAAGCCCGATCACTCTGATTATCGAAAATGTAGAACTCAACGACACTGACGACATCCTCCCCTGCCTGCTGCACGAAAAAGTGATACTCGGAGATGGAGATCACGCCAGGGTCGACGGTGACTTCATAAACCGGCAATGTAGCGGTGAGCGTCGTCGTGCCGGTAAACTGTTGCGGCGAGGCATAGAACTTGGCGCCGTTATACAGGATATCCGGTTGATAAAAGTATCCTTCACTCACCGGAAGATCGGTGAAGGTCACGACGCCTCGCGTGTCCAGTGTCTCGGTACGCGAGAACACTTCCCCCTGGGTATCGTATACCCGCAGTGTAACGGGCAGGTCTTTGACCACAGGGCCACTGGGCGTGAGGTTCTCAGCCCTCAACTGGAGCACACCTTCGCCGCCCAGTGCCGACTGGCGTGCCACCGCTGGATCAGCGTAGTTGTAGGCAAACGTGCGAACGTACCCTGCTACCTGGGACCGTTGCGTCTCGTCCAACTGAACATCCTTGTGTGCGTCGCCCGTCATCGCCGCACTCGCGATATCCGCCAGCGACTTGCCAGCCACGAATTCCGGATCGGCAAAGCTGTTCATCCTGGCGCCGTCCGCCTGCGGGCCGTCCCCCCTACCCTCCGCACCATGACAGGCTTCGCAACTCGCCGCATAGATGGCCTGGCCTGCACGCAACGTCTCGGTCGGTGTGCCCATCGCCCATAGGTAGCCCAGCACATCCCAACGATCCTGTGGCGTGAGCGATGCCGCGAAACCCGGCATCAAGCGCTCAATCCGGCCATTCGTCACCACATCAAACCAGGCTGAGGGAACGGCGCTTTGCTGTCGTGCAGGATCGGCCAATGCCACCACCTGCCCGCCCTGTGCCTGCACTTGCTCCGCGCGTGGTCCGTCGCCCATTCCTGTTTCACCGTGACAGGCCTGGCATTTGAGCGTATAAATGCGCGCGCCGTTGGCGACGTCAGGTGGCGATGCGGGTGTTGCGTTTGCCGCCACATTCGCCGGCGTCGGCGCAGGGGTGAGTAGATTTTGCTCAAGCCGTGATTGGGTGGCCGTGGAGCAGCCTGCATCAGCCATACCAGTCACCACAAACAGAACCGCGCCCAGGAGGAAATGGCGCAACCGGCCAAAGGGGTTGTTCATGATGATGCCGCCGGCGTTGCCCCCTCCTTTCCGGTTGTCGATTGCGGCACCTGCAGCAATGGCGCGCCACAACGTGCGCAGAATCGATCGCCCGCCTTACCCTTTGCCCCGCAGGCGGGACACGCGGCATTCCCCGCGCGCAGCACCGCCACTTGCGCCTCGATATCGGCATCGATATCATCAGCCGCACTGCCCGTTTGCAGCGCATCCAACTCGCGCAGGATCTGCGCACCGCGCTGTACCTGGTCGGCGCGCAGGCGCTTGTAGTCCTCTTCGGCCAGTTTATGGGTGCGGTAATCGAGATCCAGTTCGCGGATGGCACGAACGGTGGCCGCGTATTCCGCTTGCAAAGCCTCCCGTGGGGAGGGTGGTTCCACCGCAGGTCGCCGTGGGTCTAATAACGGCAGCACGATCAGCGTCACAACGATGATCAGCAGCGCAAACCCGATGAGAATAGTTCCTATGCCCATGGTTGAATGACGATTGTAGTGTGCCGGTTTACGACTGCAACAGGCGCCCGCAGTGGTCACGCATGGCCACCTGGCCCTTATTCGGCCAGCATTGGCTCGATGGCATTGACCAGCGCCTGCTTCGTCAACGCCTGGATCACCGTCTTGCGCACAATGCCTTCCTTATCGATGAAAAACGTCTCCGGCACACCCGTGATGCGATATGCGCGCGAGACTTCCTGTTGCAGGTCGACGCCATTCGGATACGTGGTGTCGTACTGTTGCAGGTACTTCAGCGCCGCCGACTCGGTATCCAGGTAATCCACGCCTAAAACGATCACGCCCCGATCGCGGTATTCGCGCCATACCGCCTCCAACGCATCGGCTTCTTTGGTGCATTCGACACACCAGGAAGCCCAAAAGTTGAGCACCACCACACGGCCACGCAAGTCCGACAGCTTGATTGTCTCCGGCAGATCGGCACGGTAATCCTTGTACAAGGTCATGGCGAAATCCGGTGCAGGCGATCCCGCCGACGGACGGTTGCCGGGCTGGGCAGAAAGCACCATGCCGGCGATGAAAATACCCACCAGGCCAACAGCGGCTAGAATGACCGCGCCAATGAAGAGTTTCTTGTTCCTCACGGTTGATCCATCCTAAGCCTTGCGCACTTCCTCTTCAAGACGCGCCACATATTCATCTTCAACCTCTATGTCCAACGCTTGCCCTGAGGTCACAGGCATCTCATTGGCCGTCTTCGGACGTTGCGCGCTCACACGGCGCAGCACCAGGATGCCACCAGCCGCCAGTGCGACCAGCCCGATCACCGGCAGCACCCAGAGCACCAGGATCGCGCCCTCCTTGGGCGGTTCCTGCAGCACGGTTGGGCCAAAGCGCGCCTGGAAATAATCCAACACCTCTTGCTGAGACTTGCCTGCCAACAATTGATCCTTGATCTCTTGTTTCCATTGCATGCAAGTGTCGGTCGGGCAGTCGGCAAGGTTTCGCCCAGCGCACGTCGGACAGTTCAACTGCTTGGCGATATCGTGCACCCGATCAGAAGGGTCCGGTGTCTGTGCCTGCACGATGCCGGCAACGATGAGCCAAAGCACGCAGGCGATCAAAGAGACCACCCATAACCTTCGCAAGGGTATGTTGGCGCTCATATTGGCGCTCACTTCGACGGCACTCCTGCCATACGCGGTGTCTTCACAGATTGAGCCACTAGCGCGGGTTCCAGCTTCCAAAAGGCTACCAGAAAGCCCAGAATCATGACAACGCCGCCGACCCAGATCCAATTAATCAGTGGGTTGATATACACCTGGAAGGAGGCCGTCGCGCCGTTGTTCTCCCAGCCGCCCAGGATGACGTACACCTCTTCATTGAAGGAACCGGTGAGGCCGGCGATGGTCGCAGTGTGTTGTTGCACCGGATAAGTGTCGCGGTGCGGGTACACACCGCCGATCACATGTCCGTCACTGGCCGAGGTGACCAGCAAGGCCGCCTGCACCGACTGGCAGTCGGTGAACTCGCACGTCACGGGTTTGATACCGCGATAGGTGAAGGTGTAATTCCCCAGGGAAAAGCTGTCGTTTAGCGCGACATTGCGTAATACGTCAGTGCCGTAGTAACCCTTTCCAGTGGCGCCGATGGCAAGCAGCACCACACCGATATGGATCAGATAACCGCCATATCGTCGTTGGTTTCGTTGTACCAGGTGCCATAAAGCCAGCGGCACACTCTCGCCAGCAACACGGACCCGCGCCGCCACCCCTCGGGTGTACTCCAGGATCGTCTGCACCAGCGTATACGTGCACAGGGCGAACAGCAACAATGGGATGATCTGTTGCGCGCCGGTGACGACGAGCAACAACACGACCGCTACGGTCACGAGCCCTGGGATAATCGACATGCGTCCGAGGATGACGCCATTGGCCTTGCGCCACGCCAACAGTGGCGCGACCCCCATCAGAAACACCAGTATGACCAATTGAGGAACCGCCGTCTGATTATAAAACGGCGGGCCTACGGTGAGCTTGGTGCCGTTGATGGCTTCGGTGATGATCGGGAAAATGGTCCCAATGAACACCGTCAACGCCGTGCTGACGAACAGCACATTCTGAAGCAGGAAGATCCCTTCGCGTGAAAAGCCCGAATCGAACCGATTCTCGCTGCGCAAGACGTCTAGACGCGTCAACCACAGATAGAGCGACACACCAAGCATCACGACGATGAAGCTCAGAAACATCGGGCCGAGATTGGATTGCGCAAATGCATGCACCGACGTCAGCACCCCGCTGCGCACGACCGCCGTGCCCCATATCACGGCTGCAAACGTGAGCAGCATCAGCAGCACATTCCAGTTCTTGAACATGCCACGCTTTTCCTGGATCATCGCCGAATGCAGGAAGGCCGTGCCGATCAGCCAGGGCACCAGCGATTTATTCTCGACTGGATCCCAGCCCCAATAACCACCCCACCCCAGCACATCGTGCGCCCAACGACCGCCGAGGATCAGGCCTGCCGTCAGGAAAACCCAACCCACCAGCATCCATCGGCGCGCGGAACGCAACCACAGGTTGTCGTTGCGGCGTGTCACCAACGAAGCGATACAGAAGGCATATGGGACGATGAAACCGGTAAACCCGGCGTATAACACGGGCGGGTGAATGATCATGCCCGGATGCCGCAATAACGGATTCAGGCCCCGGCCATCATCAGGCGGAAACGCATAACGTTCGAAGGGATTGGCCGCGACCAGGTTGACGATGATGAAGAAACCCAATACCAGCGCCATGGTGGCGGTCACATACGGCAATAGCGGCTTGTCCTTATCCCAGGAACGCAGCATCGCGACGAAGATGAAGGCCGACATCACCAGGTTCCAGAACAGGATCGATCCGTTTTGAGACCCCCACAGCGCCGTAATGCGGAAGAACACCGGCGTCGCCCGGCTTGACACGTCCGCAACGTACTTCACACCGAAGTCAAACGTAAGCAACGCAAACCACAGCCCCAGGCATGCTGCGAGCACCAGGGGAAAAGTAAGCATCGCCGCCATGCGTCCACTTTGCACCAAGCGATCGTCGTTGCGCTGTGCGCCGATAACGGAAACCACTGCCGCGTACAGACACACCGGCAGCGCCAGGATCAATGCCAACAGGCCAACATCAGTAATCATCGTGGATGGCCGGTTCCCGCTTACTTGCTGGCTGTTTCAGCATTTTCGTACTTCGTGGGGCACTGCAATAGTAACGCGTCGGGAGATTGCCCGGCATGGAATTTGCCATCGGCCGCCAGTTTGCCCGTAACGATGGCATGCGCTTCGTTAACCAGGGTGTCAGGCTTAACCCCCTGATAGACCACGCGAATACGCGGCGCTTGCGCCAGGTTGTTGACCAAATCCTCGCGTGAATTCACCACATCGAATTCCAGATGTAGCCTGGCCGGATCATATGCAATGCTATCGCCCACAACAATGCCGGTAAGCTTGAGCGCACGTTGCGTCAGGTCAGCACCCTGCGCCTGTTGTGCGACGACATCATTCACTTTGACTTCAAGATTGCTGTTTCCCGCGATGGCAAAACCCATAACGGCAAACATCGCCACAAAAATGATCACGATACCGACAATAAACTTAGGTTTCATCTACCCATTACCCCGTGCATGGCTATCATGCATGACCAACAGCTCGTGCATGGCAGCGCCGTCAAAAGCTGTCATGCCACTCCATTCTAACAGTTTGAACATAGATTCCACAGACAACACACGTATGGTGTGTCGTCCATGGAATCTACGGGTCCGGCCATAGACAATATCGTGGCGTCGTCTATGGCCGGGTGATCGTCCCATCCGGCCAGCGCGACTGAGTCCACTCAATCACATGGCCAACGTCGCCGACAGGATACTTGGCAGCCAACCGCTCGTCGATATCGATACCGAGGCCGGGCTTGTCGTTGGCGTATAGGTAGCCGTTGCGCAATTCCGGGCATCCGGGGAACACTTCGGGCAACGGATCGGGGAAACCAGAGAATTCCTGGATGCCGAAGTTCTGCACCACCAGATCCAGGTGCACGTTTGCGGCATGCCCTACCGGCGACACGTCTCCCGGCCCATGGAAGGCCGTGCGCACCCCAAAGGCTTCGCCCAATGACGCAAGTTTGCGCGCCGGCGTGATCCCGCCAATATCGCTGATGTGCACGCGGATGAAGTCAATCAACTGGTTCACAATCAGCGGTCGCCATTCCAATGGGTGCGTGAACAGCTCTCCCATGGCCAGGGGCACGGCGGCGTGTTCACGGATGCGCTTGAACCAGTCAATATCTTCCGGTGCGAGCGCATCTTCCAGGAAGAACAGCCGATACGGCTCCAATGCTTTCGCCAGCCGTACTGCCTCAATCGGCGCGATTCGTTCGTGCACGTCGTGCAACAGTGGCTGTTCAAAGCCAATCTTGCTACGGATGTACTCGAACATCTTAGGCACGGTCAGCGTATACACATCCGGGTCGAAGTAGGCACCCGGTAATGCACCGTCCGGCCGGCGCGGCTCGCGCCCGATACCGCCGTAACCACCCAGTTGGACACGGATGTACATGATGCCCTGCTCCTTAAGCTTGAGCAGGTTATCCAGCACTTCCTGGGGATCACGTCCATCGGCGTGGCGGTATACCGCCACACCATCGCGGCATTTGCCCCCCAGCAGTTGGTACAGCGGCATGTTGGCGCGCTTCCCCTTGATGCCCCACAACGCCTCGTCCACACCCGAAATGGCGTTGTTCAACACGGGGCTGTTGCGCCAGTACGAGTTCTGGTAGCACAGATGCCAGATATCTTCGATCCGATCCACATCACGCCCAACCAATAATGGACGCAGATGGTCGTCGATTGCAGACTTGACGGGACCGAGTCGCTGGGTAAAGGTGGCGCATCCAACACCATACAGGCCTGGCTCCGATGTTTCAATCTTGACGACACACAATCCGATACCGGCGGGAGCAGTTAGAATTGCCCTGACATTGGTAATCGTTACGCTCGTGGCACTCACGTATGATCCTCCTACAAGTGAAGTCGCATGCGATGCTGTAGGGCAAGCTGACAGCTTGCCCTACAGCATCGCACAGCGTGCAGAGCAACTATAAATCATCTACGCGGTTTGACGATTGGACTTGAAAGACATGCAAAGCGAATTGCTGAAAATCTACGAAACAGATGAAGCGTTGATGGGCATCCTGAAACGCAAACCCATTGACGAGTTCCCCGTCTCGGAGTCGTTACGCCAACGCACCATCGCGACTTTTGGCGAAGACCTCGCGCCACAGGAGGTGGTGCGTCGCATCCTCCGCGACGTCAGCGCACGTGGTGACGCGGCGCTGATCGAGTGGACGGAAAAACTGGATGGCGTGAAGCTTACGCCCGAGACCATCGAAGTGGGCAACACGGATATCGCCGCTGCATACGATCAGGTGGACAGCGAGGTCGTAGCTGCCCTGGAACGAGCCGCCGACCGTATCCGCGCGTTCCACGCCCGGCAACCGATCCATTCATGGATGGACACGGACATGGGCGGCATGTTGGGCCAACTCATACGCCCACTCGAATCGGTGGGCATCTACATCCCTGGGGGAAGCGCCCCGCTGGCATCGTCGTTGCTAATGACCGCCCTGCCCGCGCGCGCTGCTGGGGTGGCTGAGGTGGTCGTGTGTTCACCTGCCGACCGCCGCACTGGCTGTGTCGCGCCCATTACACTGGTTGCCGCCGACATCGCAGATGTCGACGTCGTATATGCTGTCGGCGGCGTGCAGGCCATTGGTGCGATGGCTTACGGCTCCGGCAGCGTGCCGCGTGTCGACAAGATCTGCGGTCCTGGCAACACCTTCGTCGTATTAGCCAAGAAAGAGGTATTTGGCACGGTCGGTATCGACGCGTTGCCCGGTCCAACGGAGACGGTGGTGGTGGCCGACGAGTCCGCCAACCCAGCCTGGGTTGCCGCGGACATGCTGGCGCAAGCCGAGCACACTGGCGGCACCTCCATTCTCATCACACCCTCACGCGCCGTCGCGCTGGAAGTAGACCGCTATCTTGTATCGCAACTCGCCAATCTCTCCAATGCGATCGACATCCGCGAGTCCTTCGAGCGACGCAGCGGCGCTGTCATCACCGAAGATATGCTTGAGGCCGTCGCGTTAGCAGACGACTTCGCACCTGAGCACTTGTGCCTGTCCGTGCGCGATCCGTGGGCGTGGATCGGCAAGATACGCAACGCCGGTGGTCTGTTCGTCGGCGAGCAATCCTACGAGGTGTTAGGCGATTATGTCGCTGGCCCCAGCCACGTCATGCCGACTGGAGGGACCGCGCGCTTTACCTCACCGTGCAACGTACTCGACTTTGTGCGCGTGACCAATGTCATCGCGCTGGATGAGACCACCGCCCGCCAGATCGGCCCGGCAGCAGTGAAGCTGGCGCTGGCCGAAGGGCTGGATGCCCACGCCGCAGCGGTGAAGATCAGGCTTGCATCGACGCATTCATAAGTGGGGACCTTCATGAACAAACTTCGTATCGGCATCATTGGAACAGGTGGCATGGCGCACTGGCACGCGCGGCAGTACGTCGAGACCGGCCTTTGTGAGATTGTGGCTACGTGTGATGTGGATCGCGTCCGTGCCCAATCCTTCGCCAAGTTGTACAACGCTGAGCGCATATACGACGACTACCGGCGCATGATCGAGGATGGCGGATTGGATGCAGTCAGCATCGTCACGTCAAACGATGTCCATTACGCCGTTGCCATCGCCGCATTGAGCGCCGGGCTACACGTGATGTGTGAGAAACCGCTGGCGATGTGCAGGCAAGAGGCACAGGCGATGTGCGATGCCGCACACAGCGCGGGTGTGATCCATGCGGTGAACTTCACCCATCGCAATACACCCTGCTTCACACTGGCTCGCAAGTTCATCGCGGCCGGCTACATCAGCCAGCCTTATCACGTCCAGGCGGACTATCTGCAAGACTGGCTACTGGCAGCAGAACGTAGCGCGGCAACAAACCCGCTCGTGCAGCCGCTAGCCTCCCGCCACATCTGGCGCATGGATAAACGCGTGGCCGGCAGCGGCCAGTTGGGTGATTTAGGAGCACATGTGCTCGACCTGCTGTATGGCTTCGCTGGCGATTATGCGACCGTCAGCGCGCTGCTGCCCACCTACCTACAGTTACACGGCAGCGACAATCTGCCACAGGAACAGATCACGGACGATGTGTGCGCGCTGTTGTTGCAATTCGCCAATGGCGCCACCGGGCAGGTCACCACCTCTCGTATTGCCAGTGGCATGGGCGACACGATTACAGTGAAGCTGTATGGACACGAGGGCGCGTTGCTGCTCGACGACCGCAATCCCATGGAGTTACAGGCCTGCCTGGGCAAGGCAGCGCTGGAACGGCGTTGCTGGGCCACCTATAACGCTCACGAGCGCGAACGTGAACCCAACCCTGTCACCTTGTTCGTACAGGGCATGGCCACCGGACAGCAGCCCCCATTCAGCTTTGATGACGGTCTGCGTGTGCAACGTGTGCTCGACGCTGCAATCGAGAGCAATCGCACCGGCCAGCGCGTCACACTCGAAAATCCAAAATCTAAAATCCAAAATCCAAAATCCAAAATCGTATGGCGAAGCTTGCAGTCATTGCAGTGGGCGGAAATTCGCTCATCCTGGACGAACACCATCGTACTGTGCCAGACCAGTACGCGGCGACCGTCGAAACCTGCCGGCACCTGGCCGACATGATGAGGATGGGCTGGCAAATCGTCCTGACCCATGGCAACGGCCCACAGGTAGGCTTCATCCTGCGGCGCAGTGAGCTGGCAAGGCACGAGTTACACGAGGTGCCATTGGACTATTGCGGCGCCGACACGCAGGGCGCAATTGGATATATGTTCCAGCGCGCAATGCGCAATGAAATCAACACCCGCCTTCGCGCCGGCACCTGGCCGCAGGACGCCCCACCCGTGTCACCTGTGACGACAGTCACCCAGACACTGGTGGACATCCATGATCCCGCGTTCCAAAATCCCAGCAAACCCATCGGATCGTTCATGGATGAAGCCACCGCAAAAGCACGCGCCGAGCGGGAAGGCTGGCACGTCGTCGAGGACGCAGGGCGCGGATGGCGGCGCGTGGTGCCATCGCCACTACCCAGGGAGACCATCGAGCGAGATGCGATACGCGCGTTGATCGATCAGGGATTCTTCGTTATCTGCAGCGGCGGTGGAGGCGTGCCGGTGGTGCGTGAGCCAGACGGCTCCTTGAAAGGGGTCGAGGCAGTGATCGATAAAGACCTGGCTGGGGCAACCCTCGCGGCATCCCTGCGGGCCGATCTGTTCCTGATATCGACAGCGGTGGAGAAGGTCGCCCTAAACTACAACAAACCGGATCAACGCTGGCTCAACCACCTGACGGTGACCGAGGCGCAGGAATATCTGAGACAGGGGCATTTCCTAAAAGGTAGCATGGCGCCTAAGATCACAGCAGTGATCAATTTCCTACAAGCGGTGCCGTCATCACGGGCGATCATCACCGACCCACCCAACATCACGCGTTCGCTCGATGGCGCCGCAGGAACGCTCATTGTGTCTGGTTGATCGATCACCACGCCGACCTCTGCCTATAGCACCCTCATAGTATGCGCAGGTTATAGGGTAGATGGCCCGTGTCATTATGTGATATAAGTCTCACCCGCCCATCGGCCTGCACCTGGATCTCGTCGATGCCGCAGTTGAACATGTCCGTATTCGCCCACAACTGGATCGGCGCCTGTAAGGCTTGCAGCATGAAATACCGGATGATGTTGCCGTGGCAGACAATGATCTCATGGCGATGTGGGTCCGTCGTCGGCTGGAAGAACTCATCCAACGCGGCCTCCGCCTGCTGCGCCTCTTGTTGAATGGCTTGCGGTGGATGGTGCGCAAAATAGGCTTCGTAACCCACAGGGATACACGGCACACACTCTCGCAACAGGTCGGACGAACGCACCATCACGTCAGGAAACCTGGTGGCGATGATCTCGGCAGTTTCGCGTGCACGTCGCAGTCCGCTGTGCCAGATCGAGGTGACCGGCAACTGGCTGAGACGCTGAGCAGTCAGCTCCGCCTGCCGCCTACCCAGCTCGCTGAGGCTACCGCCCAGCCCGTCTTCCGGGTGGGAGGCAACATCATATTGTCCGTGTCGAACCAGATAAACGGTGCGTTCTGGCATCTGACATCCCCCTTGCTCATTTCAACGCTCATTCCAGCGCTCACTCCAACGGAAACTGGATACAGCCTCGATACTGATGCCGCCACGTGGCTTTTGTAGGACGGTGACACGGCACGCGCGCGGCTCAACAGCCTCTACGACTTTATCGCGTATCGTCACTGCCAGTGCTTCACCGTACACCTCCATTTCTCGGAAATGCATCAAGAACAGTTTCAGGCTTTTCGACTCGATACATTTCTGGTCAGGCACATACTCAATCTTGACCGTGTAGAAATCCG
Organism: Chloroflexota bacterium; assembly: GCA_023488685.1. Lineage (GTDB taxonomy): Bacteria > Chloroflexota > Anaerolineae > J036 > Brachytrichaceae > CAIXPS01. Next base: position 18,126 of record JAMDDR010000282.1, read on the forward strand.
GCTGACGATTCACCGGTCCTAGCGCCGTCACCTCGTCAGAGACCATCGTGACACAATCCAGCCCAGCGGGTGCAGGAACGGTATCAAGCTCGTCAATTGGTGTGTTGGTTGGTTTGCCGAGGAACTTTGGTTCCATATTTCTCCTACCGTTTACAATGCAGCCCCATTTTCGTCATACAGCCGGTCAAGCGCATCAGCATCGAGGAAACCATCCGCCGCCGAGAGCGCGCCGATCTTATACGATGCGAACACCACGGCTTTCCGCGCAGCCTCATTTACCTCCTCGGCCCAGACCTCAGGCGCATCCGGCAACCGCTCATCACTCATGAAGAGGATGTGCGCTGCCTGCATGAAATCGCGATTGTAATCGTCCTCAAGGCTGCTGATGGCATGCACATCCGTGGCAATGAGCTTCCCTGCTTCTCGCCCCAGACCTAAAAAGGGTCGCGAAAAGTTGATATTGCACAGGACGAGCAGGTCGCACCCCTGTGCCACACGCCGGAATACCTCCGCCGGGTAATGATGCTCCTGGATATCCTTAAGATCAACGTGGATCTGGCGACGGCCATCACGATCGTACAAGATGACCGATTGCGCCGTCTGTGTAACGTCCGGCAAGACATACCCATCCGGGATGTGGTCGGCGGCCAGTGCCTGGCGCACCTGAGTTGCAGCAACGTCACGGCCGATCACCGACACAAAGGTGACGCCGTCACCAAGCTTCGTCATGGCTTTCGCCACGTTATAACCCACACCCGAAACACTGCTGTTGATGCCAAAGAAGGGATAGTTCACCGGGTTGTATTGCAGCGGAAATCCTTCGATGCGCAGAGTCGTCTCGATATTGATCAAGCCGGAAACCAACACATTTGACATCATGCTGCACCGATTGGCCACACGTCGCGTGCGCGCCCGATATGGCACACGAACCATGAGCGGTCGTGCGACCGCAGCCCTTGTAGCGCCCACTGCAGTTCCAGTGTGCCGGCATGAAAGCGCGCCCGGTCCAACGCAACCGCAATACCCGTGTGGTAGCGCATCATGCGCCTCAGGAAGCTCTCGCCCAAGCCATGAATGACGTTGGCGAAGTCGCCGGCAGGGTCACCCAGGCCCGATGTGCCAAAGTCGATGACACCCCTGATCCGGACAGCTTGCGCGTCATACAACACATGGTATGGACCAAGATCAGCATGGACGAGTACTGGGTCATATGCGAGACTCAACCGGCTATCCAACACAGCCGTGAAGAGCCGCTCGACCCACTCACGCGCGTGCGCCATGAACAGCGGAAACAACTCTCGCTGCACGTCCATGTAAAGACGCAACCAATCTTCACGCGTGCGTTCTGCGCCTGAGGCAGCGATACCCGCCTGCCTGACACGATCCGCCGGGATCGCGTGCATCTGGTACAGAAAGGTGCCGAGTTGCTCTGCTAAACGGTCCTGGGCGCCTTCATCCTGTTGCAGGATATCCTCGCGGTGCAAAGCTTCACCAGGGATGAAACGATAACTGACGAAAGGACCGTCATGTAACTGAAACACGGGTAAAGGCATATCGACATGATGGCGCAACAGGTCGATAACCTTCACCTCGTTCATCAGTGCGCGCGCAGCCGCCGCATCCTTGGGGAAGCGAAACACCCACTCGCGGTTGACCACGACGACATCGTTCACCAAACCGTCACGGTTGAACGACACCTGCCCGATCACCAGTTCGGGATAACACGATCGTATTCGTTCCAGGTAATCCGGCGTCTGATGCATCATGGTACTGCGCCTGTAGCACTAAAAGAAGATCTTGGCCACTTTCAGGATGCCTTGCTTCCACGGTACGCGGTGCGACACGCCGCTCTGATGCTCGAATTCGCGCAGGTGTTCGATATACCACTTGTAGTTGCGGACCAGCGCGTCTTTGTTGGAATACTTGGGAGCATAACCCAACACGCGCTCGGCCTTTTCGATGGAGACGAATGAATCCGTGGAGGCCGTTTCATACACCCACTTGTACAACGGGGAAAGGTGCAACGCCTCCAACACCCGCAGCGCCAGGATCACAGGCCCTGCCGGAAATGGCACAATCTTCTTGCCGAAACCCGCGCAATCCAGCACCGCCTGGTAATCCTCACGCATGGTGGTGTATTGCTTCGCCCCGATGTTAAACACGTCGTTGACACGGTCACGATCGAGCGTCGCCGCCAGATAGACTGCATCGCAAAGATCCTCCACGTCGAGCAACTGGTAGCGGTTATTGCCACTGCCGATCATGGGGAAACCCTTCCCATCCTTAGCCCAGTCATAGAACAATGCAAACACACCCAGCCGTTCCGGTCCGATGAATGACTTGGGGCGGATCACCGGCACACACATACCCTTAGCCCGAAACTGGCTGCAGACGTCCTCGGCCATCACCTTGGCTTCACCATACGGACCTACGCCTTGCAGCTTGTCATTCTCAAGAAGGGGGTGATGGTCAGGGATGCCGTATACGGCTGTCGACGAGATGTGGATCATTCGGTCAACAGCCTGTTCGTAAGCAGCCTGCAGCACGTTATGCAAGCCATCCACATCCGTCGAGTAGATATCCTCACGCGTGTACAGCGGCAGCGCCGCCGCCGTATGCACGACGATATTGATGCCCTGCATCGCCCGGTTGACAGCAGTCTTATCGCGAATGTCGCCTTTAACAATGGTGATCCTGTCTTTCTCCGGGTAGTTGAAGTCGGCAATATCAAGCGACGTCACGCGGTGGCCGCGTGCGAGTAGGTAACGGATCATGTTGATCCCCAGGAAACCTGCACCGCCAGTCACCAGGTAGTTCTGTGCTTGTGTGGTTTGAGAGGTCTGAGTTGTATTCTCCATAGTTGCACACCTATGCATTTTTCGTTTCAGTTCGAACAGCGTTCAATTGTACGCATGCACCAGCACATACCCAGCTCGGATAGAATGGTGCACGAGATACAACCATGATCGGTGTTTTGAAGAACAGGTTCACGCAAGTCGCCAAGTCGACACCCGGCGGTGACGCCCCCGTGCGCTGGATTGTCATTGCCATCGTCAGTTGGGCCGAGGCGGAGGTGATGCGCAGCAAGCTGGAGAGTGAAGGCATTCCATGTTTGCTACAGCGCGAACCAGCGGGCGCTGTCTTCGGTATTTCCATTGGGCCACTCGGGGAAGTGCGCGTACTCGTGCCCGAGCCGCTCGCGGACCAGGCCATCGATCTGCTCAGTCACGGAGCTGATATCCCTTCTGAGGAGGGTGAAGACCTGATATCCGAAGATGAGTGGGCCGAGACTGGTGACAGCAGCGCTAACAGCGACACCTCTCAGCAGGATGACACTTAACCGACCCGGCGACCACTGGCTCCCGTCCTCTGCTAACGGGCCGGTGAGCATAACCGGCCAATGCTCAAACTGATCCTCTACTTTCTGAAGTTAGGCACGATTGCATTCGGAGGCCCGCCGGCACATATCGCCATCATGCGGGCGGACCTGGTGGATAGGCTGAAGTGGTTAACCGCAGATCAATTCAATGCAGATCTGGGCACAGCCAATCTCCTACCCGGCCCCACATCCACAGAACTGACGATCTACATTGGTTACCGCCTGTACGGCGTGGCGGGCGCATTGGCTGCGGGGATCTGTTTCATCCTACCCGCCTTCGTCATCGTGCTCGTGCTATCGGTGGCTTATGTGCGCGCCGGTAATATTCCCGCTGTCGAGGCTGTGTTGTACGGTATCAAACCCGTCGCACTTGCGCTCGTCATCCACGGCACGGCGCAGTTGGGGCATCACATCCTGACCGGTTGGCGTGAGATTGCATTATTCACGCTGAGCCTGCTGCTCGTCTTTATCACACCCATCGACCAGATTCTCTTGTTCGTCATGGCCGGTGTTGCCATGCTCCTGTTGTCACGCCAGTGGATCACCAGCGCCGGGGCATTTGTAACAACCCTGCCCTTTGCCAACCAACTCAACCAACTTAACCAACTCTCACAGACCGATCCGGCACTGCTGGCACAAATCTTCATCAATTTCGTCAAGATCGGCGCGCTACTCTACGGCGGCGGGTTTGCCCTCATTGGCGTCCTACAACAGGAGATCGTGAAAGGCGCAGGATGGCTTACCGAGCAGCAATTGCTGGACGGCATCGCCATAGGTCAGAGCACGCCTGGGCCGGTGTTTACAACGGCCACCTACATCGGCTACCTGGTTGGTGGTTATGCAGGCGCGTTCCTGGCCACCCTGGGAATATTCGCCCCAGCGTTCGTATTCGTCGTAGCAGAGAATAAACTGCTAGCCGTGCTGAAGCAATCGATGGTTTTCAAGACGTTCCTGCGTGGGGTCAACGCCGCCGTCGTCGCCAGCATTGCCGCCGCAGCAGCACAGCTCTCCCACAGTGCCATCGTGGATCCGCTTACAGGGATCGGCTGCTTCTGTGCACTGGTGCTCCTGGTACGCTTCAAAGTTGCAGCACAATGGCTCGTATTGGGAGGTGCGCTAATAGGACTGCTGGCACGTGGGTGAATTCGCTTCACTCAACGGCTACGACCTTGAAAATAGTTTCACCACCCGGCGCCGCGACCCGGACGGCGTCGCCCACCCGTTTACCAATCAGCTTTTGTCCCAGGGGTGATTCATTCGATATCTTGCCCTGCGCAGGATCAGCCTCCGCCCGGCCAACCAGTTGGAACGTCTCCCGGTCTGGAAACCCCTGCTCGACGACTGTCACTCTCGAACCGAGACGAGCCACGCCTTGCTTACTGGCTGTTTCGTCCAGAATTACAATATCCCGTAACACGCGCTCGAGTTCGAGGATACGGCCTTCAAGAAAACTCTGCTCCTCTTTCGCTGCGGCGTAATCAGCATTCTCAGAAAGATCACCCTGTTTGATGGCAAAACGTAGCCGCTCAGCGAGCTCTGGCCGCTTTACGTTACGCAGAAGGTCCAGTTCCTCTTGCAGCTTGCGCGCACCCTCTGCGGTGAGAAATGTCTTGTTCGGTCCTGCTTGCGAATCCATAGGTTTGCATTTTAATCTACCTACGCATGGACAATCGATCTCAGTGAGATAGTTGACAACAGGAGTATCAGTCATGATGATAGACACCTTTCCAAAAGGATTCCTCTGGGGCACGGCAACCGCCTCATACCAGATTGAAGGTGCGGCACACGAAGACGGGCGTAGCGCATCCATCTGGGATCGCTTCAGCCACACACCAGGGCTGGTTAGAAACGGCGACACAGGCGATGTGGCATGCGACCACTATCACCTTTACGCACAGGACGTGGCGCTGATGAAGCAACTCGGTGTGCACGCCTATCGCTTTTCGATCGCCTGGCCGCGTATTCTCGCGCAAGGAACAGGCATGGTCAATCAGAAAGGCCTGGATTTCTACGACCGCCTGGTGGACGAGCTGCTAAAGAAGGGGATACGGCCGTTCGTCACACTCTATCACTGGGATTTGCCGGTGGCGTTGCATGATCGCGGCGGTTGGATGAACCGCGATATAGCCGGGTGGTTCGCCGATTACGCCGCGATCGTGGTCAGGGCACTCGGCGACCGGGTGCATGATTGGATCACGTTAAACGAACCCTGGTGCACGGCGTTTCTCGGTTACGACACCGGCGAACATGCGCCAGGCATCCGCAACCGCAAGCTGGCGTTGCAGGTCGCTCATCACACGCTGCTGGCGCATGGCCTGGGCATGCAGGCAATTCGTGCTGCCGGCGACGCCGAAACACGTGCCGGTATCACACTGAATATGGGTATGAACTTCCCGGCGACGGACAGTGCAGAAGATCGGGTTGCAGCAGCGGATGCTGACGCCATGGACACGAACTACGAGTGGTTCACTCGGCCGATCCTGACTGGCCATTACTCCCAGTACCTGGTTGAAAACGCTGGCAACGACGCGCCGGTAGTGCATCCAGGGTTCGTTTAACTCATCTGTGCCCGCAACGACTTCCTTGGTCTGAACTATTACACGGTGACACGGATCAGCAGCCGTAACGGCAAACCAACTGTGGTGCGCAACCCCACTGGCGAGTACACGACGATGGATTGGGAAGTTGCGCCCGAGGGTCTGTATAAGCTGCTGCTCAGACTGCGCGACGACACCAAAGGCAAGCTGCCCATCTACATCACTGAGAACGGCGCTGCGTATCCGGATGCAGCAGCACCGGATGGACACATCCATGACGAACGCCGCGTGGCCTATCTACGGGGCCACTTCGGCGCAGCGCAGCGTGCCATTGCGGCCGGTGTTGATCTGCGCGGCTATTTCGTGTGGTCGCTGATGGACAACTTCGAATGGGCACACGGTTACACGCAGTTCTTCGGCCTTGTGCGGGTGGATTTCGCCACCCAGCAACGCATTGTCAAAGACAGCGGGTACTACTTGCGGGATGTTATTGCAGCCAACGCAGCTATCTAATGGAAACGAGTACACCGAGAGTATTATGGTTGGGCTGGGAAGACGCGCATACGCCGATACGTATGCAGCAGGCAGCCAGAGAACAGGGTGTGGTACTGGCGACGCTGGAGGTTTCCGACGTCTCTTTCATCACAGATGGGAACCAGGTCGGCGTATTTCATCAAGGCCAGGACCTCGTCAAGGCATACGATATCCTGGTGGCACGCACGTTTTACCCGCACATTTCAGAGGCGCTGACAGTGGCACGGTTGTTCCACGAGGCGGGTAAAGTGGTCATCGATCAGAGTTTGACCGACGAAGGCTATGTGATCAGTAAGATGCATGATCACCTGTTCCTGGCGCGTCACGGCATCCCAGTGCCACGGACCTGGCAGGTCTTTGACCCGGACCACGTGGAAGCGCTCGCGCAATCATTAGGCTATCCATGCGTGCTCAAAGGCACGCATGGCTCCCATGGTACACACGTTTACCTGGTTGAGAATGCTCACCAGTTGCGCAAACGCTTGCAGGACTATCCGGCAGGTGAGCTCATGCTGCAAGAGTACTTGCCCGCCCAGGAGGACTACCGGCTGTTGGTCATCGGCTACCACGCGCTGCCTGTCTTCATTAGCCGCAGGCCAGGCGCTGGTGACTTTCGCACCAACGTGGCGCACAGTGGGGAGACGACGGCACACACGATAGACACTGATCATGAACTCGTCTCACTGGCAGAACAGTCCGCCCGCGTATTGCGCCGGGAATTCGCCGGCGTCGACATTCGATACAACGGCAACAAACCGGTGGTGTTGGAAGTAAACCGACGGCCCGTTTTCGAGAATTTCGAGCACGTGACACAGTATGATGTAGCGGGCCGGTTCATGGCTTACGTAAAGGATCGCTTCGAGCGACATTCGTTGCGGCAGCAACCAGGCGAGCACAGACATGATGAAGATTGAGCAAATCGAACTTTTCCACATACGCATCCCGCTGGTCGCGCCCTTCGAAACCAGCTTCGGCGTCACACGTGAGCGCGAAAGCATTCTCGCGCGGGTGATGTGCGATGGGGTCGTGGGATGGGGTGAGTGTGTCGCCGACGCAGCACCGGGTTACTCGTACGAGACGGTGACGACGGCCTGGCACGTGATATCGGAATACTTGATCCCAGCGCTCTTCGCTGACCCGCCGGCTGAACCACGACAGATCCCACAGCGCTTTGCGCGCGTCCGCGGCCACAACATGGCCAAGGCAACACTCGAAGCAGCGTTCTGGGATATCGCCGCTCAGCAGGTTGGCAAGAGCCTGCGCGATTACATCGGCGCCGACCGCTACACGATGCGGGATCGCGTGGTGGTCGGCGTCAGCATCGGCATCCAGCCGACGACCGAACGACTGGTCGAGCGCGTGGTCAACTTTCGAGACATCGGCTACACGCGCATCAAGATAAAGATCAAACCAGGACGCGACCTCGACGACGTACGCGCAGTGCGTGCCGCAATCCCAGGCGTGCCGTTGATGGTGGATGCCAACTCCGCCTACACACTGTCAGACGCCAACCTGTTCAGGCAAATGGAGGACCTGGATCTCCTGATGATTGAGCAGCCATTGGGTCCTGATGACATCTACGAACACAGCAAACTGCAACGGCAACTAAAGACACCCATATGCCTTGACGAGAGCATCCACTCCGTCGCCGATGCGCGATTTGCCATCGAAATCGGCGCGTGCAGAATCATCAACATAAAACAAGGCCGTGTGGGTGGGCTAACCAATGCCATCGCGGTGCACGATGTCTGCGCTGAAAACGGCATCCCCGTATGGTGTGGCGGCATGCTGGAGACCGGCATCGGTCGCGCGCTCAACGTGGCACTGGCTGCATTACCCAATTTCAGACTGCCAGGCGACCTGAGCGCCAGCAACCGTTACTACAACCCCGACCTGATCGATCCACCGTTCGAATTCAACGCGGACGGCACCCTGACTGTACCAACAGGCCATGGGCTTGGCGTGCAACTGGTCACAGAGCGCCTGGATCGCGTTACATTACGTCGCGAGACGTATAAGAACGAAAGGTTGTAACGGCACCAGTGGCCGTAAGCCACGTACAAGGGCAAAGACATGGCAGAGAATCAACCACCGGATGAACAAAAGAAAACGCCGAAGCTGGAGATCAGCCCAAGCACCCTTGAACTAAGCAAAGCGCTGATTGGATGCGGCGGTGGTATTCTCACCGCCTTGATCACCGGCGTTTTCCTGCTGTTAACCAATTCAGGTGTGTTGTCCCCTCCAACGGCAGCGTCAACCGTGACAGTATTACAGACAGCATCGCAGACAGCATTGCAGACAGCATCGCAGGACGTTGTCGCGGTGAGCACAACGATCGCCGCGACGCCGGCCGGCACAGACACACCAATACCTACGGCCTCCATCACTGGCAAGATCAGCCCAATCACCTTTGCTGCCGGTGTGTATGGCGTTGAGCCCATCGAGGCAGGCACACGCTTCCCCGCTGGCATCACCAAGGTATATGCCATCTTCGCGTATGAAGATGTCGTGCTGGGTACGCCCTGGCGCACTGAGTTGTACTTTAACGGCAAGCTGTTTGACCAGGCCAGTGGACTATGGCGCGGTTCAGTAACAGGCAGCACGTATTTCTGGGAGCCAATCCCCGATGGATTCCCTGCTGGAGAGTGGGAGTTTCGTGTCTATCTCGCTGATGTCCTGGCACGTAGCGGCACATTTGTCATATACGCACGCCCAGCCGAAGCCCCATACTTCGGAACGATACAGTTCGCCGAGGATATGCGCGACGGTCAGCCTGTGAACCCTTACATGGCCGGTCAATTCCTGTTTCCCGCCGGTATCACCCAGTTGACCGCCTACTTCATAGCCGGCAACCTGTACGATGGCATGTCATGGGAGGCGCGTTGGTATCGGAATGATGATCTGATCGATGAAGCATCCCAACAACATGAGTGGCACGGTGAGAGCGCCACGGACAGCTATGTCAGCACTCAACTGGCAAATCCCCAGGGATTAACAGAAGGCACATACACACTGAAACTAAGCATCGCGGGTGAAACCGTCCAGTTGGCGACATTCATCGTATCCCCGGCCAACGTGCCAGCAACGGTCACGCCAGCAGCCACAGCCGGCGACTCGGAACCCACGCAACCCACGCTTGACGCCACACCCACGCTCAAACCAGGAGACACGGTATACGGTCCATTCACGTTTGCAGCCGGATCGATTGACACAACCGAACCGGTCGCGCCCGGCACTCGATTCCCACAATCGATCACTCAGATTGTTGCCATTTATCCTTACCGCCTGCCTACCAATAGTCCATGGCGCGACGAATGGTATCTGGACGGCGAACTGTTCGCCAAACACAGCGGGGTTTGGACCGCAAAGACGGAAGGAGTATCGAATTCATGGCTGTGGGATAAGAACGGCCTACCTCCAGGGAAATGGGAGCTACGCTCATTGGTCGACGGCGTTGAAATACAGCGGGGCAGCTTCACGATCGTCGCGCGAGAGGAGGGCGCCCCCAGTTTTGGCGCGATCACGTTTGCGGAGGGGATCAAGGATGGCGCGCCGGTGAACGCGCACGAACCACGTGAGTTATTTTCATCAGAAACAAATGAACTGGTTGCATTCTTCACGGGCAACAACATCGAAGACGATATGCAGTGGACGGCCGAGTGGTATTACAACAATAACCTGCTCACTTCCATCGACAACCGTGGGGGCAGCAGTTCAGACCTTTCCTTCACTGCGCGCTTAAACAGCTTGCAGCGACTGCCCGGCGGCACCTATATGTTGAGACTCATTTTGAATGGTGAAATAGTGCAGATGGCAACATGCATCATCGACGATTAGCATGTGTCAGGAAACTCGCCCACATGCGCGCCCGTTACTCTAACATGCTGCCATTCCCCGATTTGCCAATCACTCCAGGGGGATTCCCAACTGCGCTGCCTTGCGCCCAATCGCTTCTCGTGCAATGATCACCACGCATAAACATATCCGCGCC
>JAMDDR010000476.1 GCA_023488685.1 Chloroflexota bacterium
TTCTTCCTGTTCAAACCACACGCCAACGGCGAGTTGCTGCCGCTCGTCCCGCACGACCAGGCCGGCTACTTCGACGCGAACACTGACCTGGCACATTCCGTCCGCCGCAAGATGGTCACGGCGCTACAGGCGTTCGGCATCACGGTCGAAGCACTGCACCACGAAGTTGCCGTCGGCCAGCAGGAAATTGACATCAAATATGACAAGGCATTGCGCACGGCCGACAACGCCATCACCCTGCGTATGACGCTGAAGGCGATCGCGGAGCGCAATGGGTTGTATGCCACCTTCATGCCAAAACCCATCGCCGGCATCAACGGCAGTGGCATGCACACTCACCAAAGCCTGTGGACGAATGGCAAGAACGTGTTCGCCGATCCACAGGACGAGTATGGCTTGAGCATGACAGCCAAGAAGTTCATCGCCGGGCAACTGGCGCACGCGCGTGGGCTGTCGGCGATCATTGCACCGCTTGTCAACAGCTACAAGCGCCTGGTGCCCGGTTACGAAGCACCCGTGTACCTGAGCTGGGCGCGCACGAATCGTTCAGCCCTGATCCGCGTGCCGAAGGTCAGCCCGAGCCGCGTTGCCACGGCCAGCCGCATCGAATTGCGCTGCCCCGATCCTGCCGCAAACCCATATCTCGCGTTCGCGGCGATTCTGATGGCGGGTTTGGACGGCATCAAGCGCGACCTGCCGGTGCCGGAGGCCACCGAGGAGGATTTGTATCATCTCGACGCGTCAGCCCGCAGCCAACTGACCTCCATGCCCGGTTCACTTGGCGAAGCGATTGAAGAGCTGAAGCGGGATGAGTTGATGAAAAAGACGTTGGGCGATCATCTGTTCGAGCAGTACGTGGAGGCCAAGAAGCAGGCGTGGGATGAGTACCGCATCTACGTCAGCGAGTGGGAGCTGAATCGCTACCTCTCGGTGTATTGACCTTGTGGGCAAGCGGTCGCGCCACCATTTAAAAGTGGCGCGACCGCTCTCCCTAAAAGATGATCTCCCGGTTTAGCGTTGATCGCTCGCATCGAACACTGCGAATGCGGTTGCATCGGCATGTACGTTGCATACAGGAGGAATGAGGAATGATGAACGCTGCCGAACTGTTTAGCCACTGGAACGTCATCAGACAAGGCCTCTTCCAGGCCCTCGATAAGCTGTCGGATGAGCAATTGCGCTTCGTGCCACGCGAGGGGTTGTGGTCGCTGGGCATCGTAGCCTGTCACATTGCAGAGGCGGAAGACGGCTGGTTCCGCTACGTGGTTCGCCGTGAGCTGGATGCGTGGCCGGAATACCCGGCTGCGGATTATTTGTCCATTGCATCCGTCAAGGCACTCTTGGGTGAGGTGCACGACCGCACAGAGAAGTACCTCACGACAGTGCCGGTCGACGCGTTGGATCAGGTGATTGATCTGCCGTGGAGCGAGCGCATGACGTTACGCCAGGTAGTGTGGCATGTGCTCGAGCACGAGATCCACCATCGCGGTGAAATTTTCCTCATGCTCGGTTTGATGGGCATGCAAGCGCCTGACATATAGGTGATCAACAATCCATGCGTATCCAGAGCAGTCATTGCGTGATCAGGCCGGTCACGCCAGGCGATCTAGACGCGGTGCTCGGCGTGTATCGGCAATGTGAGGATTTTCTGGCGTTAGGCCCACAGCCGCGCGCGTCAATGGCGATGGTCGAGGCCGATCTCAAGATATCGGCAGACGAAGGGGGCATTTACTGTGGCGTTTTCGACCCGGACGGCGGGCTCATCGGCGTCGTCGATTTCGTTCCCTGCCGGTTTGATGGCGATCCGCAGCGCGCATTCCTGTCGCTATTGATGGTTGCAGCGCCCCAGCGCGGCAAAGGGCTGGGCGCCGAGATCGTACAGTTGATCGAGGCCGAGATCGCGCAGGATGCCGGGGTCACTGTGATTGAGTCCGGCGTGCAGGTGAATAATCCAGCGGCGCTACGCTTCTGGCAACGTATGGGTTATGACATCGCCGGCGGTCCGGAACGGCTCCCCGACCAGACCACCGTGTTTCACCTGCGCAAGGTGATCCAGCCGGATCGATAGGTCGTGTTTTAAACAGGACACTCTGATCGCCGGAGTGCCCGTGGTGACTGCCCGTAGTAACTGCCTGTGGTCACTGCCTGTGGTCACTGGGAGGTGTGAATGCGCCGGTATGTTGCTGCCAGCCAACCGTGGGCGGCCCAACCATGGGCGGCCATGATTGGCTGCATTCGACGAAGGTCACGGCTGATCCTGGGCGTGATGATCCTGGTTGGGGTTGTCGCCGGATGCCAGCCTGCAGGTCATGACGCAGTGCTGCAACAAGTGGACGAGTATCCGCTCTATAGCCTGCGTTACGAAGGTGATTACTCGTGTGTGCCTGCGAGTGGGTTCAAGCAACCTGCACCCGCAGGAGATCCTTTGGGCAAGCCCGAATGGGCCTGTACGCTGTTTGCGGCTTTTGGAGATGGCGAGCAGGCGCTGGGTGGGCGCAACTTCGACTGGGAGTTTAGCCCGGCACTGCTGTTGTTCACCCATCCTTCCGACGGCTATGCGTCCGTATCGATGGTCGACACTGAAAATCTAGGATTGAACAAGGCACAATTGGCCTCAGCGACAGCGTCGGATCGTCGCTTTGCCCGCGCCCCACTGCTGCCGTTTGACGGCATGAATGAACACGGGTTGTACGTAGGGATGGCGGCCGTGCCTGACAGCGACGTACCGCGCGACCCGACCAAGCCCACCATCGGCAGTCTGTGTCTGATTCGCGAGATGCTCGACCATGCACGGGACGTCGAAGAGGCGGTGGCATTGGCCGGCCGTTATAACATCAACTTCGGCGGCGGGCCGCAGATCCATTACCTGGTTGCCGACCGCTCGGGGCATTCGGCTGCCATCGAATTCAAGGCGGGCCAGGTGCACGTGCTGCGAAACGAACGTGCGTGGCAGGTCGTCACGAACTTCTACCTGGAGGGCAGCGACCGTGCGGCGCAGCAGGCTTGCTGGCGTTATGCCGCCGTGAGCACGCAGCTCGAATAGACGCATGGTATTATCTCGCCGGCACAGGGGATGGATTTATTGAGGACGGCGGCGCAGGACTCCACGCAATGGTCTGTGCTATACGACATGCTCTCGGGCGACGTGCGCGTCAGCATGGGACGGCACTACGACAACGTGCATACATTCCATCTTTCAATGAAGTAGAACGGATCTGTCATGATTACTGGTGAACAACTCGCGCAGTGGTTGAGCAGGCTGGTCCAGATTCCCAGCGTTTCCCCGCATCAGGCCGGCCCGCGCGCCGGCGTTACCGGTGAAGCCCGCATCGCAAACGCCGTCGCAGGTTGGTTTGCCGAATACGGCGGGCATGTTTACCGTGATGAGGTGATGCCCGGCCGCCCGAATATCTATGCCGTGTGGCATGGCCGCTCGGATCGCTGGATCGCCGTGGACGTCCACATGGACACGGTTGGTGTTGAGCAGATGACGGGCGATCCATTCAGCGGCCGGATCGCGGATGGGCGCGTGTACGGCCGGGGTGCGGTCGACACCAAACCGACGCTGGCCGTCGTGCTGGCACTGCTCGAAGCTATGCATACGACGCGCCGTCTTCCCGCCAGCAACCTGCTCGTGGCGGCCACCGTCGACGAGGAAGTGGGTGCGCAGGGGGCACCGGCCTTTGCGCGATGGGTGCGCGCGAACGCCCTGGCGATCGATCAATTAGCCGTCGCAGAGCCGACATCGTGCGGGCCGGTTTACGGACACAAAGGATTGTCACGTTTGCGTTTCGATATTCATGGCCAGGCCGCACACTCCTCACAGCCGGAATCAGGCCGGAACGCCATTACCGCCGCCGCCCGCCTGGTGCTCGCGATGGAGGAGGAGGCCCAACGTTTGCTGGCGCAACCACCAAAGACCGCGCTAGGGCCGGCCCGGTTAACCGTTTCGCTCATCCAAGGGGGCACCGGCATCAATGTCGTGCCGGATGCGTGCCATGTTTCCATCGACCGGCGCGTCGTGGCGGGCGAGAATCCGGCCGATGTCGGTGCGGGATTGCGCGCGCTGGCCGAGCGGAGTTGTCCGCTACCATTGACGGCCACCACGCTCGCGGAAGTAGATGCGTTCTTGCAGACACCGGATGCGCCCTGGGTATGCCAACTCGCCGAATGGGCCGGGCGCGCGCCGGCGGTTGTGCCTTACTGCACCAATGCCTGGGCATATGGTGGGCTGGCGCACGAGTGCGCCGTCCTGGGACCGGGCTCCATCGAGCAGGCACATGGTGCTGTCGAGTGGGTTGAGATCGCCGAGCTCGAAAAACTGGCACACATGTATACCCAATGGTGGGGTGTGGAGGGGTTTTGAAAAGGCCTTGTTTTCTAGTGTTTATTGGCGTGCCATTCTTTTTTTGGGTATAAAATGGTTACCTATTCCGAAGGGGAACAAAAAGGAGACAATCAATGGCTGGACAGAAACTAACGAAGTCGCAGTTCGTAGCTACCATCGCAGAGAAAAGCGGCCTGAATAAGAAGCAGACCACTGCCGCGCTCGACGCAATGAGTGATCTCATCGCGCAACAGCTCGGCAAGGATGGCCCAGGCGAGGTGACGATTCCCGGCCTCATCAAATTGAATGTCGTCGAAAAGCCTGCTGTACCGGAGCGACCTGGAGTGAATCCATTTACGAAGGAACCCACTGTGTTCAAGGCAAAGCCGGCCAGCCGTACCGTCAAAGCGCGCCCCGTGAAGGCGCTCAAGGATGCTGTTTAGTTTCGTACCGGCTACTGATATTCGAAAAAAAGGCCCCACAATGGGGCCTTTTTATTTCCGGCCCGGCTTGAGATGAACAGCCGCGGCGGATACGAATCCTGCCTGGCCTTTGCCATCCCTCACGTTCAGCCATTGCCCGCGCCTGCCTATCTTAGGCCCCGCGCCTTTTGCCGCTTCCACGACGGTCAACGATGTCCCAGGTTTTAACGTGGCGATCACCCTGCCACGCGAGGCTTTGGCACGCAACGGGACACCCGCTGGCCTGGCGGGCTGAATGGCTGTGCTGGTTCGCCTGCCTTTCCCAGCGGGGCGTGCTGTTGGGACGGATCTCGCGGGGCGATTGACGATGACGACCAACACCGCCGCGTGGCGCAACGGTGGCTGAACGAGACCCATCAGCGTCTCGTCTACCACCGTGATATCGGCAACTCGCTTGCCGTCACCAGTCAGCGGCATTGCAGCGGCATGCACCAGCCACGCCGCAACAAACCCTGCCAGATCCTCAGGCGCGCGCACGTTAAGCCATTGCCCCCTCACGCCAACGTCTCCCTGGGCAATAGCGGGCTCCACCAGGTCGAGCACAGTCCCGGCGGGCAGGCGCCGCTTGATGGCGCCGCTGATCGGTGCCTCACGCAGCGCCAGGCCACCGGCGGCATGAATTTCGGGCTCGTCGTTGACGACCACCATGACGGGTGTATCGGCAGGGGACCTCCCGGTGGCATTGGGGTTGCTGTAGAACACAGCCGCGGTAATGATCTGTGCTGCAGTGCCCGCGTGGCCGTAACGTTGCAGGAGCGACGCACCGGCTTCCGCAGGGACAGGCCATGGGTCGAGGATCAGATAGTCGTCGCCCTGGCGTGCGAGGACAAGCACCCAATGGTTCTGCAGCCCGGCGGCGGGCGATTGGTCGAGTTCGACCACAACAGGCCTACCCTGCTCGATCGCCATGTCAATCTCCACCATGGGTGCGGGCTGGTCACGGCACAACACGAAGCGATTCAGCCGCATCCCCGGCAACGCAGCAGGCAGCCCAGACCATACCATCAGTGGCCCGAGAAACCCATGGCCTGGCCCGAGCGCCTTGAGCCTGTCATTGAGCGAGGCGGGCGTCTCCTGGAAGCCAAACCCATTTGCCACCATGGTCAAACACGTCAGCGTACAGCCGTCGGAACCGATCGTGGTCGAGGCGTCCCCGAACCCAAGCACGACGCCTTTCCACTGCGGGTCGCGTTGTGAAAGAGCTTGTGTGGTAAACATGGAAGTGAGAAGATTACCACGGCCGGCGGTGCCATCGGTAACGGCGGCCAAACGCGATGCGTTAACAACGTGGAGGATTGAATCACCATGACGACAAAGGTCATTCTCGACACTGATATAGGATCGGACATTGACGACGCCGTGTGCCTGGCATACCTGCTGGCTCAGCCGCAGTGCGACCTGCTGGGCATCACCACCGTGACCGGCGAAGTGGACAAGCGCGCCATGATGGCAAGCGCATTGTGCAAGGTGGCGGGTAAACGAGTGCCGATCTTCCCCGGCGCGGAGCAGCCACTCTTGATTGCACAGAAGCAACCCAAAGCCCAACAAGCGACGGCGTTGGACCGGTGGGACCACGACACGCTGTTCCCCAGGGGACAGGCCGTGGAGTTTCTGCGCCAGACGATCCATCAGCACCCCGGCGAGATTACGCTGCTGGCGATCGGGCCTCTGACCAACATCGGCCTGCTGTTCAAGGTTGACCCGGAAATTCCATCCCTGCTGAAAAGCCTGGTGCTGATGTGTGGCGTGTTTACACAGCGCCTCCCCAACACCGGTCCGCTGGAATGGAATGCCATGCTCGACCCGCATGCGACCGCCATCGTGTACCGCGCGCCCGTGCGCATCCATCGCTCCATCGGCCTCGACGTCACCTGCCAGGTCACGATGGACGCCGCGGATGTGCGCCAGAAGTTCCAGGTGCCGTTGCTGCGCCCGGTGCTCGACTTCGCCGAGGTTTGGTTCGAGCATGCGGACAGGATCACCTTCCACGACCCGCTGGCGGCGACGACCATCTTTGATGCGTCGATCTGTGCGTTCGAGCATGGCGCTGTCGATATCGAACTCGCGGACGGGGAGCGGTTGGGGCAAACACGTTGGTCGCAGAATGGCGCGGGCGCACGTCATGAGGTGGCGCTGGACGTCAATCCGCACCGCTTCTTCGAGCACTATTTCGGGGTGGTGAGGTAGGAGAAAAGAGCCAGCCGGCTCATCTACCCCACCCAACCTCCCCTTGGCAAGGGGAGGAGCCGCGCCGTTCTCCCCTCCTTACCAAGGAGGGGCTGGGGGAGGTTGGTCTGTTTACGGGGTTGCTCAGCTCCGTGCGATGCCGAAACCGGCGCTCGCCAGGTACTGAGCACTCTTGCGCACGGCCTCCAGCATGTCGGTCGCGCAGCGGTCGAGTTCCACGATCAACCACTGGGTCGTCTGCTCATCGGCCGCACCGATGACACTTTTCCAGTCCATCTTGCCCTCGCCAATCGCGGTCATGGGCAGATTGCGATCCAGCGGGCCATCTTTGATGTGCAGCAACGGCACACGCTTGCCCAGCTCGCGCAGCATGCGCGCCGGGTCGTCACCGCCGACGGCACACCAATAGGTGTCGAGTTCTGAGAACGCGTCCGGCGCGCGCTCCAGCAGAATCTGGTAGGGGGTCTTGCCATTGAATTTCTTGTCGAACTCCCACCAATGGTTGTGAAAGCCGAAGCGCAAACCATGTGGCTTGAGCAACTCGGCGGCGCGCTGGAAGGCGTCAGCAGCCTTGAGCGTGCCGGATTCCGTCGCAAACTGATCCGGCCCGTAGCCGGCGACGTGCAGCTTGTAGCCCAGCGCACCGGCCGTGTCGACGATCTCGTTGACATTCTCAGGCGCAGGGATGGGCCCGTGGATCGAGCTGACTTGCAGACCCAGGTCATCCAACGCTTTGCGCAAGTCCTTGGGCGCCATGCCGTGCAGGCCGGCCGGCTCGACGCCGACGTAACCCATCGCGGCGATCTTCTTCAACACGCCGACGAAATCATTCTTGGCTTCCTCGCGAACGGAGTAGAGCTGTACGGAAATGAGATACTTTTTCATGTTGTTTGGTCCTCGTTTCACTTACATCACTCGCGGATGTCGAATGCCAGCGCAGCGGCGCCCATCAAGCCGCTGTCGTCGCCCAGTTGGGCGCGCACGATGGGCCGGCCGCGGTAAGGTGGCATGACATACTGCTGCACAGTCTGGCGAATCGGCTCGAATAGCAATTCGCCTATCAACGAAACACTGCCACCCACCACGATCATGGCCGGATCGAACAGGTGGAACACGTTGACGAATCCCAACCCGATGACGCGAGCCACGTGGGCGACGATCTCCAGCGCCAACGGGTCGCCCTGGTGAGCGGCCTCGCTGACCTCCCTGGCAGAAACGGCTGAGATATCGCCGCCAGCCAGTTCCAGCATGCGGGAAGCGTGTCCCTGGTGCAACTTGTGTTGCGCCAACCGCCCGATGGCAGGGCCGGATGCCAGCCCCTCGAAACTGCCGGGCACACCGGCGTGGGTCCAGCCGGCGTTGATATCCATCACGGTGTGCCCAACCTCAGTCGCCAGTCCGTTCAGACCGAGCAAGAGTTGGTTGTTGAGGATGACGCCCGCGCCGATGCCGGTGCTCAGGGTGATATACGCCATGTTCGCGACACCACGCGCGGCACCCCAGCGTTGCTCGCCGAGCGCGGCCAGGTTGGCGTCATTGCCCATCTCAACCGGCAGTTGAAGCTGTTGTCGCAGGATGGCGCGCAACGGCACATCTGACCAACCTGGCAGGTTGGGCGCGTACATGACGACGCCGGTGTAGGGGTTTAGCGGGCCAGGCGAGGCCACCGCGGCCGCCTTGACCGCAGTGCCGGGTTGGGGCATGACGGCGCGGATGGATGCGACGATGCGGCCGATGACGGCATCCGGCCCTTCGGGTGCGATGGTGGACTGCTTGACGCGCTTCAGGATCTGACCTTCCCGGTTGCATAGTGCTGCGCGAATGTTGGTGCCACCAAGATCGACGGCGATAACTTGCTCCATAGTCATGAGCGTATTGTAGCGTCGCGGCCAAAGTATGTATTGGGCTACCAGGCGGGCGATTGCGCGGGGATGGACCGAGCCAGGGTTGCTTGTGCGAGATAGGGATCATCGGGGATAACGCGCTGGGCAAAGATATCCATCGCACCGACGTCAGAGGAGAGGGCGTCGGGGTGACCACGGTCAACCACCCGCGCGATGACAGGGAATCCGGCCCAATCCTCGGCGCCAGGCGCCCCGAAGGTGCCCGGTTGCTGCGCTGCTGGAAACAGCGGGGGCATCAGGACAGCCACATCAAACCCACGCATACCGGCATGGTCGACGTACGCGCGCAGCACGTGGTGCAGGGCGTCGGCGAGGGTATCGTCGAAGGCCTGACCCATGATCCACGTATCTTTGGCTCGAACGGCGGTGAGGGAAACGAACCCGCGCTGGCCGGCGGCATGAAAGCCCAACCCGGCGTCGTCATGTACAGCCAGCAGGTCGTCAAAGTAGGTCGTGCCGTAGCGCGACCGGTAGGCCAGGGCGGCGCGACGCAGGCCCTCGACCATGGCATAGTGTTTATGCCGTGCCAGGCCCAACTGGGCGTGCGCGTGCGGGACGGATGCGCCCCCCGCCGTGCCGCCGTTCCACGTCCAGATCAGATAGCGGGCGCTTGAATCGTCCTGGTGCGCGCGCTCGGCCCATTGCACGGTGGTGCGGAAGTAATCGCGCAAATGCTCGCGCGTGAACGCCAGCGGGTCGGCCTGGTCGAAAATGAGCACGCTGCAGTGGGCGTCCCAACGGGCGATGTTGCTGGTGGTGATACAGTGCGCGCCACGCACGCGCCCAAAGGTGTCGGCCGCCGTGTTGCGCGCAGGGTCAGCGAAAATATCCTCGACCGGCGCGGTGTGTGTGGTGGAGCGCGTGAGCATGGGGCGCCGTCCGCGCAATGGGTTGAAGATGGCCCCTTCCCAGGTGTGCGTATTGGTGACACGCACAATCGCCTGGTGCTCGACATCCTGCGGCGATCCAAAACGGTGGACCGTCCACTCGCGCATGCTATCGGGCAACACAAGGTGGCCGTGTTCGAGTTGCACGTCGAAAATGCGCTCGAAGCGCGCCCGCTGGTCCCGCGGCAGCCGTGCGATCAGGTCAGGCAAGTCAGCGATTTCCATTTTGGATTTCCGATTTTGGATTTTGGATTTTGGATTGAGGAGCGGGTGCAGCCATCCAAAATCTAAAATCCCAAATCTAAAATTCCTTTTGTCCTACCACCAACATGCCGCCGCCATCATTCGGAGATGCGGATTCGTACAACGGGCGCAAGGTGGGCATCAGCCGGCGTGGCATCTGCCTGGCGATGATGGATTGATAACCCAGCCAGCGCAGCCGGGGGGAAGCGATCAGATTGAAAAAGGAGCGACCGCCGATGCCATACTCGCGGTTCATGCGGTCCCACACGCTCACCGCATCGGGCGAGACGTAATAGTGGGCGTGGGTCAGCCGCAAACCGCAGGCCTGCAACAGCACACGCCATTCGTCAGCATCGTGGTAATGGTGATGGGCAAACAGCTTGTCGACATGGGCTTCGTACGCTTTGGCGGCTTCCTTGCTAGGCGCGTGCCGCACACCGTCCAACAGGCTATGGAAACGGTTGCTGGGCACCGTGAGCACAAGGATTCCACCCGGGCGCAGAACGCGCGCCAGCTCTGGCAGCACGTTTTGCGGATCGGGGATGTGCTCGATCACCGAATTGGAGTAACAACTCCCGAAGGTGTTGTCGCGATAAGGCAACGCATGGCCGTCGGCAAACTGCACGCCCCTGGCGTAGACGCCGCTATCGCGCGCGCTGGGCAACTCGCCGCTGGCGATGTCGCAACCATAGATGCCGCGCTGCTTGCCGAAGACGGCATCGGTGAACATGCCGTCCCCACAGCCGAAATCGAGCATCGGCGCAGGGAAGTCGAGGGACGTCAGAGCTTTGGCTTCGATCGCCCGCCACAAAGCAACGGGGGGCGCGAACCAGTAGCGTTTTAAAAATTCTGCCAGGAAGTCGCGCTCTCGATGGACGACGAGGGTGGCACGATCAGTGGCTGTGTTATCAGTCATTCGAGCGATTATACGAGCGATTATTCGGCGCAACAGGCTTCGATCAACAGCAAACGATAGGTGACACCTGGATACCGGTGGGCGAGTACTTCACAAGATGGGTCCGGGAGTAGATGCACACGTTGCGTGCGGTGATCAGCCCTGGGCGTGGCGATCCGGCCGTAGCTATCGGTCTTGAAGTCGCCCTTGAGCAACACGAGAGCAAGCTGATTGATATGTTGGGCTCACGGTCTGGTTGTATGGAAAACCTATCGTCTATATACTGGCTACAACTCGTGCGTCCAGAAGGTGATTTATGGCGCTACATTTCCCGGAAGTTGAAGAGGTTCGGTTAGGGAATTCACCGTTGCGAGAGGTCGTTTGCCAGGTGAAATTCCCGCCTATCCTACGCATTGCAAATAGTGAGCCTGTTGAGTTTCAGGAACTGATCCGGGATCGTTTTACGGAGATGGATAGTGCAACGGAATTCGTGTTAGACCTATCTATGCTGGGCAGGGAGATGCCGCAAGCACAACAGAAGATCTATCGGTTTATGACACCAGATCGTCAAATCACCGTATCACTCACGAAGAGTTTTTACGCACTGTCCACTACAAACTACACTCACTGGAAAGACTTTGTTGGGGATCTGGAACTCATCAATGACTCAATGAGCAAGATCTACCGGCCGAAATATGCAAGCCGAATTGGTTTGAGGTATATCAATCGTTTGACACTGGACAATACGGGAGTGGCAACGACTAGCGATCTATTCGGATTGTTACGGCCGGAGTTAACTGCGCAGGTGTTGAGTGATTCTTGGAGTGCGCCACAAGAGTGGCTCAGCCGAATTGTGTTAAGCGACGAGTCGGCAAAGTTGACCTTGAGTACAGCTTACGGGTTGGAGAATGCAGAGCCGGTGTTCGTGTTAGACTTCGATTACTTCGAAGAAGGGCAACTAGACATTCGGGCTTTGACGGAATACTGCCAGCGATATCATGACCAGATTTACAAGGCATTCAGGTGGAGTTTCCGAGACTAAGCGCTGACGGTGTTCAATCCACAGGATTAGATAAGGGGAAAGCCATGAGTCTCATCACATTACAAGAGCCGCAGAGCAAAATGCGAGTGGCAATCGAAAGATTGCTCGTGAGCGCGGCACGCACCAACAAAGACACTGGCTCACTGCCTAAGGCATACCCGCCTGTTTCATCAGGTTATGAATTCACGGGTGACCAGGTCAGGTTGATTATCCCTACAGAACGCTTAGGGTTAGGAACAACATGCTGGCAATACGCTCGGGTAGAAACAACAGGTCCTGCCAGCACCGGCTTTAATGTAAAGTTCGAGGTTCAACAGACATCTAACTCTGACAGTGATTGTCTGGACTATCTGGAACCTGTTCAACTTAGAGCGATCCCTGATGATGTGATGAACAGGCTGGAGGAATCGGTGAATGCCGGGGATGAAAGCGCGTTTATCCGTATCTATCAGGGGGTTCAATGGCATGATCAGCCGGCGAACAACTACGTCAGCGCCATACAACTTGCAGTGAAGGTTGGCGCTTATGCCGTGGCGAGAGAGATCGCGCAGCACGGGGCCGAAAGGTATCCGAACCATGCGGAGTTGCGGAGGTATGCGCACGTGCTAGCGCCTGGCAAGATCATTCAAGAAACCCCTACGAAGGCAGAAACCAACATCAACCTGAAGGCAAACCGGGCATGGATTCGAGACAACGGGAGCAGATATCGCGGCCAGTATGTTGCACTCAAGAACGGTCAATTGCTCGCATCTGCGCCCTCGATGAGAGTGCTTGTTGAACAACTGGGCGAATCCAGAGAACCAAACATTTTGCTAACACGGGTGTTCTAATGCTCATCGGGTTCTCACGTGGTGAACCTTTTGCAACAGGTGCTCTGCAGTACCAGTACAGAAGTGTGAGTGCAAAGGACCGACTGAACCGCATTATTCTGACAGTAAAGATTCAAAACCCGCCGGATAATGATGTTTGGGTTGATGCAATTCTAGACACGGGCACACCCTATGTCATCTGTGAACCAGGTTTGGCTGAAGCTCTCAGGTTAAACCCTAAAGATGGAGCGAAAGCAGCAATTAACATTCGTGGCCATGAAGTTCCCGGGAACCTCTATCGGTTGGTGATCACTCTCCCCGCCGAGGAAGGCGACCCATTGAAATATGAGGCCGGCGTATTCGTGCCCAACATAAAGCCTGACGAAGATTGGACGGAAATGCCCTCGTTTATAGGGATGAGCGGGTTAGAAATCATTCGCTTTGCGGTTGATCCAACAGAGGAAATGTTTTATTTTGGCGACCCTAACAAAATAGGGCAGTAGTCTTAAGGCGATCAACCTCTCGAGCGCCGCGGTCGACGACCTTGCACAGGTAGCCCGCGACTTGCAGTCGCCGGGCATGTTAGCCCGAACGGACGTTCATTAATGGAACCACCAAGACCTCACAGGTCTCAGAGACCTGTGAGGTCTTGGTGCTCCTGGTGTTCTTGGTGGTCGGTCTTTAGTCGGGCACGGTCTTACTGCTGTCCTGTTGCGGCACGTCTTGCTTTTCTTTAGGCTCTACTGCCGCATCGTCGGCTGCCATCGGCACGCTTGCCGCAAGCGACGAACTGCTGGACTGCCATGCTACGTCGTCGACGAACAGGTTGCTATTTAAGGTGGAGTCTGTCTTGGCGCGAATTTGAAGAGTCACCGTCTGCCCGGCGTAGCTGCTCAGGTTGACCACGTGCTTCACCCAACCGTTGGTATTGCTCGGCGTACACAGGGTGTAAGTATCGACGGCGGTGCTATTGATAAGCACGCCGCCAATGTCGTAGTTGATACCGCAGGCATCGGCTGAAGCAATCCAATGCCAATAGGCCAGATATGGGAAACCAGCCGGCACGGCGACCTGGCGCTGGACATAGGATATGTCGCTGTACAGGCCACCCAACCAGGCCGCCCAACTCCCGCCGTGAGGGGTAACCGTCCCTGGGAAGCCACTATTCATAATAATCGTCGCGCCGTGAGTCGAAAATTGGGTCCATCCTGAGGCGCCGCTCTCGAAGGTGCCATTGGGGAAGGTAGGCGCAGCGGCGGCTGCGGGCTTCTGTACGATGGGGAGATAGGCTTTCGCATTGAGGAACGTCTGGGTATCGCCGTCGATGACGAGTGCGAACGGTTGTGGGCCTTGCGGCACATTTTGACCGATCACTTCGATCTTCCACTGGCCGGCTGCCGGCGACTGCACGTAAACATTTTCCACGTTGTTGCGCGTATCCGGGCTGCCCCCGGTTTGTGACCAGCCACCACTGAAAACATTGCCCAGGTAGACGGTGTTGTTGGGCGCGGTCACGCGCAGGTTTAGATCATTGACCAACGCAGGCAACACGTTGGCTGCGCCGGCATAATCGCTCCAGACCAACGAAATCTTTAAAGGCTTTATGGGAGACGACACGGAAAAGATATAGGTCTTGGTGATGCCCGTCGTGACGCCGGTCGCCTCGTCCACGAACTGGCGTGTGCCTGGGGTGGTCGCTGCGCCGACATCGATCCTGCCCCACCCCTCGTGGCTGTTCGGGATCGGTTGGCCGGCCTCATAACTCGAGTTGCCATAACCGGAGATATCCACTGCTGTGTTGATCAACGTCGCTTTGATCAGCGCGGCACTCGGACTGATCACGTTCTGACTCTCGACGTAGAACTCGCGTACCAGGGTCGCCGCGCCGGCCGAAAGCGGGCTGGCCATCGACGTGCCGCCCATGTACATGTAATACTGATTGAACGCACCCCAGCCCTGCTCTGAAGCCTGGCTGGACCGCACCGAGAGAATGTTGGTGCCGGGCGCCACGAGATCCGGTTTGATGCGACCATCATTCATGGGCCCACGACTGCTGAAAGCAGCCATGTGCTCACGGCTGTTTGAAAGTGGATCATTCCTCGTGGGGTTGGTGGGGAAATATGATCCCCAGCACGTGTAGTAGGTGGAACAAGCGCCGCCGGGGTTGTAACCGCCCGAGGCGCGCTCGTTCTCGGAAGCGCCGATCACGATGACGTTCTTGCTCGTGCCCGGCGAACTGACTGTCCCGCCGTCGACATACCCGTCAAGAGTCGTGTCTCTACCGTCATTCCCAGCGGCGACCACGACCGCCATATCCTTGTGCTGGAAGACGAAGTCGTCAAAGTAGCTGGCTTGTTGGTCATACACGCCATAGGTCCCGCCGCCCCAGCTATCGTTTTGCACGCGCGCGCCCCACCCGTAAACTTCGGCCAGGAGATCTCGCACGTCATCTGGGATCCCCGTCAGGTAGCGGCCATTGGGGCAAGTGGCGTTGGGTGACGTCCAGGTCGTATACTGCTCGACGGCCTGGAAAGTAATATTGGCTGCGTAGGCCAATCCTTTGTACTGCCCGCTGGATCGCGCGCCGCTGCCGGCCACGGAACCGGCCACGTGTGTGCCATGTCCGGACTCTGTATCGGCGGCACCATCGTTAGCGCCGACATTCGAGGTTTCGCAGCCGCTGCCATAGTTTGCGTACTGCACGGGCCAACTGCTCAAGTGCGTGACGCGTCCCGCGAAGTCCTGGTGGATGGTGGTCGTAATACCCGTATCCAGGCCTGTATCGGCGACAGCGATGGTCATGCCGCTGCCGTTATAGCCATTACTCCATGCCCGCGTCGCACTCATGATCGTTCCACCACCGACATCGTTGTAAAGGCGTTGCAGGTAATAGGGTTCGATCCAGACCACGTCAGCCATGTGCGCGACACGTGACACCTGCGCGTCGTCGAGTACCGCTGCGAACCCGGCGCCGAATGCGCGCACGGACGTGGAGACCCCTTTGAGCGCTGCCTCGGCCGCGGTCATATCGGCCCAGGGCGCGAACATGACACGATAACTGCGCGCCTCGCCAGTCACCGCACTCGACATGAACTTGTAGCCCGGCTGGTAGACACCAACCCAGCGCACGAATGGCAAAGCCTGGATTTTTGCTTTGGCCTGATCGTCAATCCGCGCGAGAAAGGCGTAATCGGGCAGGTAATCCCCCAACTGAGCCCCAGCCTCCATGACCGCTTTTTTCCATTCAGGCAGGACGGGACCCTGGAATTGAAGAATGTACACACCGCTGGTGGCTGCTTCTTCCGCGGTGAAGGCAAGACCCGCCGGCAGTTGCGGCAACTGTTGCAGCGGGTCGAGCGTAAACTGCGCCAGGTAAATCTTTGGACTCTCGGATTCCTGCTGCGCCGGCCCTGCTACGTCACGACTCGCTTGCTTTTGTGTGGCTGAAGCAGGAACAGCCGCAGAAGAGAATGCCAGGAGTAAAACCAAGATGGGAACGAGCGCCTTTGAATATCTAGTGAAAGTAGCGTTCATCTTGTGCATTTTGTGTCCTCCCCATAATGCAACAGTACATCTTGCTGTACGCAATCACGACCGTATTGCTTGCCGCAGATTGTACATGTACTCTGCACGCACATTTCAGATTGCCAACAAGCGACACTCGCCAATCCCCATGTCTCATGCGCATCTGCAACTCGGGCGATCAGCGCAACCACTGCAACCACTCAGCCGAATTGCAGAACAAGGCGTGTATGATTACCACGTGTCAGACAAATCAGCCGAGTCGTTGCAATCCAAAATCGACATGCTCTTCTTAAAGCTGGGCGGCTCGCTCATCACGGACAAGACACGCGACAACACGCCGCGCATGGACGTCATCCAGCGGCTGGCTGGTGAGATCGCCGCCTACCGGTATACCCATCCGTCCCCCTTGTTGATTGGGCACGGCAGCGGTTCGTTCGGGCATGCAGCAGCCAGGAAGTATGGCACACGAGACGGCGTTCACAGCGACCGGGAGTGGCTGGGGTTCGCCGAGGTGTCCGTGGTGGCGGCACGGCTCAACCGTCTCGTGGCAGACGCATTGCACGAGGCGGGCGTTCCGGTGATTAGCGCGTTGCCTCCAGCGCTGTGAGGGTGGCAAGCTCGTTTGGCTCGACACACGCCTGATCCACGCGGCGCTCGATCACGGCATCGTGCCGCTGGTGATGGGCGACGTGGCGCTGGATGTGACACGCGGGGGCACGATTGTCTCCACCGAGGAGGTGTTTGCATACCTCGCCGGCGAGTTCGCGGTGACGCGCGCCTTGCTGGCCGGTGAAACCGCCGGCGTATACACCCACCCCGCGCAGCCACAGATCATCGACTGCATTACACCTGAGCAGTGGGAAAGCGTACGCGGCGGGCTGGGCGGCTCGCGTGGCGCCGATGTGACCGGGGGCATGGCAAGCAAAGTGCGTGATATGCTGGCACTGGTCAGTACCTATCCGCGCCTGTCGGTTCAGATCTTCTCGGGCATGGTCGAGGGTAATCTCACACGTGCATTGAAGGGCGAGCGCATCGGCACGCGCATCGCGAGACACAGCGATGGAACTGACGCGGGTTGCCTGTGACCGTTTGTGACCGCTTGTGACAGCTCCCGATGCACGCGAAACAAACTGCAGGTGGGTCGCTCGTTGGAAACACATTGAACGCAGGGAGTGTTGATGGTGGTATGGTGAACGAATCATGAAGGCGTGGCACAGACGGTTGATGATCGTCGCGATTGCAATGGCATTGAGTTGCGTGGCCTTCGGCACGACGCCGGCAAACCCGGGGGCGGCTTCTCCCCGCGCACCGGCAACCGAGGTCCCGTTGTACGTCTTTCGGGTGTACGTGAGCGACATACAAGCAGTGACCCGCCTGATCGCGGGCGGCTGGGACGTGTTGGAGACGCGCGGCCCGGATTATCTGCTGGTGATGGGTGATGAAACCGTCGCGACCCAGTTACGGGCGCAAGGTTTCAGCCTGGAAGTCGACCATGCCCTGGGTGTAAAGGTGACGCGAACGCCGTTCGCCTATTACGGTGGATATCGCACCGTCGCCGAGCATTACCAGCACATGGATGAGGTCGCGACGCTGCACCCCGGTCTGGCGATGACCGTCACCTACGGCATCTCGTGGCTGCGGCAGCAATCCCCCACCGCCGGGTATGACCTGCGCGCCATCTGCATCACCAAACGCCGCCCCGGCGACTGTGCGCTCAGCCCCGACACGGACAAGCCGCGTTTCTTCTTGATGGCGGCCATCCACGCACGCGAATTGACGACGGCCGAACTGGCGTGGCGCTGGATCGACACCCTGGTAAACGGCTACGATGTCGATCCCGAGATCACGGCTCTGCTGGATCACAACGAAATGTGGGTGGTGCCGGTGACGAATCCGGATGGGCGATCCATCGTCGAGGCAGGCGGGGATTTACCCTACCTGCAGCGCAAGAACGCCAATAATACAGCCGGCGCCTGTTTCGACCCGCCGACATCCTGGAATCAGTATGGCATCGATTTGAATCGCAACGCCAGCTTCCAATGGGTGGCCACCCCTGGCGCCGAGTGCGATCAAACGTACTCGGGCATCAGCGCCGCGTCTGAACCGGAGGAAAGCGCACTTGAAGACTTGATGAAGGCGCTGTTCCACGATCAGCGTGGGTCGCTGATAACGGACACGGCACCATTGACGACGAGCGGTGTCATGGTGACATTGCACAGCTACGGCAACCTGGTGTTGTTGCCGTGGGGCTGGACACAGTGCGACTACTATCAGCTTTGTCCGGTCGATAAACAAGCCCCCAACGACACCGGCCTGCGCGAGCTGGCGTTCCGCATGAGCTATTTCAACGCCTACGCCACGGGACAGTCCTCGGAAATGCTCTACGCGGCCAGCGGCACGACAGACGACTGGGCCTACGGCGTGCTGGGCATCCCAGGCTACACGTTCGAGGTCGGCCCTGCTTACAGCGATCCGTGCGGTGACTTCCTGCCTGCCTATGCGTGCCAGGACAGCACCTTCTGGCCGCTCAACAAGGGTGCATTTCTCTACGCGGCCAAGGCGGCCCGGCAGCCGTATGCGCTTGCGCTCGGACCATCGGCGCAGACTTCCGTCACCACCATCGCCGCGCCCATCAGCGCCACGGTCACGATGACGGCAGTGATCGCCAGCGACCTGTACGGTGACGCCGGCGTGGGCAGGCCGGTCGCGCGCACGGTAAGCGCAGCGGAGTATTACATCGACACGCCGCCGTGGGTGGCCGGGAGCAACCCAATCAGCATGACAGGGCAGGATGGCGCGTTTGACAGTACGACCGAGGTGGTTAGCGCTACTGCCGAGATGGCGCTAATGTGTGCAGGTCGGCATACACTCTTTGTGCATGGACGCGATGCCAATGGCCATTGGGGGCCGGTAACGGCACAGTGGCTCGACATCGCGGTCCCATCTGGTGACTATTATTGCCTGACAGCTCAACCGGATCATTTAAGCCAGAATGCCAGTCCTGGCAGCACAGTCACTTATAGCGTCCAGTTGACGAACTGGGGTACTGTTTCCGATACGATAGATCTCACGATCACCTCAAACACCTGGCAAACTCATCCGATGAGCGATGTGATTGGGCCACTGGCTGCATCTACGACGACACACTTCCTTGTGCGCGTGTCGATCCCGCCAGATGCGCAGGGCCAATCTGATACAGCGCAACTTACAGTAAGATCCCGGAATGATGCTTCGAAAGTAGTCACTATAAGCCTTGTTACCAGTGCTACACGTTTGTACTATTTCCCACTTATCTACCGATGAGTGATACGACAAGCCGGCGATCCATTTAACAGAAAGGAGATTCGCATGCGAAACGTTACCAACCAGATTGAAGATCCATCCATCTGTGTGGTACTTATGTCGAAGGGCCAGCGCATCGAGGGCAAGCTGGCCGAGCTGCTCAACCCGGTCGACCCGAAAACGTTTCACCAGTACCGTTTGCCCGCCAACACAGACGTCGAGCTGCACTACCACGACGTCGACGAGTACTGGTGGTTCGTCAGCGGCCACCCCAGGGTGACTGTGCGCAGCGTCTCGGGCGTCACCCGGCAGTTCGAACTGGGGCCGGGGGACATGGTCGCATGCGTGCGAGGGACTGAGCACACGCTGTGGGCGGATCACGAACTGGTGTATTACCAGTACACCAGCGTGCCGGAGGGCGGCGAACGCGGCGGCCACCTGGTGCGATAGGGATATCCCGGCCAGACCACTCACAAATGGCCGGAAATTTATCCTCAAAATTGCCTCGGAATCGTGTACAATTGGATTTGTCTGTAGGGAATATGGTGCAGGTGCATCGAGATCGATTCCTCTCATAGACCGCCCGTGCATTCGGCCCGGACGGTTTTTTGTTTGATGTGTTTCACCGGGGGCATCTGCGCCGGCCTACGACTGTTAATTTCACTTGCTGTTGCAGGTTGCTTCGCGCCTGGCACAGCGCTAACCGATCTTAGGAGGATCGATGAACAGTAAGTTATTCGTTGGCAATTTGTCGTACAGCACCACCGAGGAAGAACTGCGTGAGCTCTTTGGCAAGGCTGGCACCATCCGCGCAGTAACCATCCCGATGGATCGCACGACCGATCGCCCACGCGGCTTTGCCTTCGTGGAGATGGAAAGCCCGGCGGAGGCGCAGCGCGCGATCACGATGTGCAACGGCCAGATGCTCGGTGGGCGACAAATCAATGTCAACGAAGCGCGCCCACCCGAATCGCGTGGCGGCGGATTCGGTGGGGGCAGCCGCGACGGAGGTAGCCGTGACGGAGGCAGCCGTGATGGCGGGCGTGATTTTGGCCGTGGCGGTGAGCGCCGCAGCGGCGGTGGCGGGCGCAGCAATCGCCGCTTCTAGTTCTCAGTTCAAGTGAAGTAAAGCACGTTGATTGGGAGGGGTTGCACGGCTTAAAGTCGTGCAACCCCTCCCTTTTTTATCGATCAGTTGATGTGTCAGCGCACGTTCAAATCGTTGATGAAGAACGCGGTCTCGATCATGAGCTTGCGCTCCGCGGCGGCATACCCGGGTGTCGACCACTGGTAAGGCAGCAGGAATTGATCCTGCTTACTGCCCAACACTTTGGCGCTGGTCAGAAACGCAGCCGACGACACCGCCAACGCCATGCCGGGGGGCACGCGCACGTCCACGTCGCCGATTAGACCGAACACGCGCAGATGCGTCTCGCCACCAGGAATGTCGGCCTGCGTCATATCGAGATCCAGATCGCCGATGCCGACCCAGATCTCCTCATTGGTCACCGGCCAGAAGCCGTAGCGTTTGATATCGCCTAGCAGCTTGATCTCAACATTGGTGCCCGGTGGCGCAAAACGCGGGCGGGCGACCAGGAGGACACCGAGTACGATCAGCCCGAGCGGCCAACACAACGCCCACGTGTTGATGTTGAGCAGGTTGCCGGCGAGAAAGACAACGCCGATGGCCACAAGCAGAATGGCCAGCCAAATCTGTCCCTGGTTGCGCATGATGATCCTCCGCTATAGTACCTTGGTCACTTGCAGACCGAGCCGGCGTTCAGCCTCAGCAGCGGTGATCGCCTGCTCGGAACCCAGCACCACTACGGCACCTTGCTGTTTGACCTGGTCCAGGATCGCGGCGAACGTTGTGAAGTCCTGGGCAGTGGTCGCCAGAACCTGGTCGCGCAGGCGCTGGCGGTTGGCATCCGTCTCTCCGGCCAGGTGACGCAGCATGGACGTGTAACCCTTGGCGTCAGGCAACTGGTAGGCATCCAGATCGCCGATCACGCCGATGATGGACTTGGTCACTTCATCCTGGGCAACCTTCAGCCCGCGCAGGAATTCGCCGGTGTTGTCGTAGTTGTCGAGCGTGCCGAGCAGGTTGGGATCGCGATACGACACGAAGGTGAACGTGCCGGAGCGATGATCGAACAGGCAGAACCCACCGTACGCGCCGCCCTGCACGCGGATGCGCTCCCACAGCCAGGTGGTGCGGAGCAGGTTGGAGATGACCAGGATCGAGCCGTTCAACTGATAGCCGAATTTGTACAGGTTGGTGCCTTTGCCCACATAGTTCACTTGCGCGGGGATGGTCAACCCTTCTGGTGCGTTGGCCACGACCGGCGTCCAGGGTGCGGCCGCGGCCGTGGTGGTGGGAAGTTGGGCAATGAACGCTGCCAACGCTGGTTGGAATGACTGCCAGTTTGGCTGGTCCAGCGTGACATTACAAACCATGTTGTTGCGAGCCAGCAGGTGACTGCGGATGGCCTCCAGCTTTTCGAGCACGGCAGGCCAGTTGTGCTCCACCTGTTCGGCCAGTTGGCGCAGGAAGAACAGATTGCTGGCGCCACCCATCTGTTCGCTGGCCCAGTCGGCCTGGCTGAAGCGCGCGCGCAACCGCGTGTTGACCACACGATGCCCGCCCGGCACCAGCCCGGTCTCCTGGCCGGCCTTCGCCTCCAGCACCATCTGGCGGAAGCGGTCACGGTTGTCCAGCTTTGCCGTCAGCAACACGTCCTTCAGGATGTCGAGCAGGTCGCGGCTCTGCGCCACGGTGGCCTTGCCGCGCAGGAACAGCCATGCCGCTGCTGCAGCACTGTCGTGGTTGACGGTCGCGGTGAAACTGGCGGGGTGGATGCCGCCGGTCTTGCGCCCGATCCGCTGCGACAGTTTGACGAAGTCCTCCGTCTCTGTACCCATCTCCAGCAACGCCCGCCCGAACAGCGTCACGTAGGGCAGGTATTCCTGTGGCAATTTTCGCAGGTCGAAGCCCAGATCCAGGTAGGTGATGCCATTCGTGAACAGATCGTGGTACAGCAGTTTGGCGCCCTGTGCCTCGGAGACCTCCAGCGGGATCGGCTTGTTTTCCTTGTCAATGTCGGCCAGCTTCAGCATGGGGATGGTCGCCAGGGCTTCGGGCGAGTCGGGTGTGGACTGCAACTCCTTGAGCCGGCGTGTCTCCTCGACGACGCACTCGACGTCGGGGTCTGTCATCGTGGCGCGCGCCTGGTCCAGCCGGGCACGTTCCTCGGCCTCATCGCGCGCACGCACCTCGGGGTCTGGCTTGAGCAGCACCTGGGTGCGGTGCGGGTTGTTCAGGAAGTGCTGTTCGATCAGGCTCTCGAAGTAACGGGGGTTGCCCGCCAGGTTTTGCTTGATCGTATTGAGCGGCGCCTCAAAGGCGAGCCGTGCCATGGGGTCATCGCCGTGCAGCCAGGTGCTCAGCGCGTTCAACATGAAGATCAGGCCGCGCGGATAAGAACCGGTGTTGTTCTCACGCAGCCGGAACTCGATGGTGTTGAGGGAGGCCTCCACCATCTCACGGTCGATCCCATCCCGCGCCAGTTTCGCCAGCGTATCCAGGATCAGCGCCTCGACCTTGCCGGCATCCTCCACGGCGATGCCCTTCAGCCCGGTCGAGAAGGTCAGGTTGCGCAACTCGTCCTCCAACCCACCGCCGGTGAGGTCCTCGCCCAGGCCGGAGTCGATCAGCGCTTTGCGTAGCGGCGATGCAGGCGTACCCACCAGGATGTGCGAAAGGATGGCCAGCGCCAGCGAATTGGTCACGTCGCTGCCATCGGTGAACATCCAGTTAATGGTGACGAAGCCCTTCTTCTGCGGGGCGCCGTCGCCTTCCAGCGCACCGGCGTCGTAGCCGTAGACCAGTTGCTTTGGCGCGCCGAAACGCGGCTGCGGCCGGATGCGCGCATCCACCTGGATGCGCTCGAAATCCTTCAGATAGTCCTGGATGATCTGCAGGCGTTTTGCGGGGTCGTCGTCGCCGTAGAAGTAGATGAGCGCGTTGGATGGGTGATAGTAGGTCTGGTGGAAGGACTTGAAGTTCTCGTAGGTCAGGTCCGGGATGTGCTTGGGATCGCCGCCCGAGTCGACACCGTAGGCGTTGTCGGGGAACAGCGACTGCTGGGTATAGCGGTACAGGATGTTGTCCGGCGACGAGTAAGCGCCCTTCATCTCGTTGAATACGACACCCTTGAACGCCAGTGGTTTGTCCGCGCTTTCCAGCTCATAGTGCCAGCCTTCCTGCATCAGGACCTCGGGCGTGATGCGCGGATAGAACACCGCGTCCAGGTACACGTCGATCAGGTTGTAGAAGTCCTGCAGGTTCTGGCTGGCCACCGGGTAACAGGTCTTGTCCGGGTAGGTCATCGCATTCAGGAACGTGTTCAGCGATCCCTTCACCAGCTCGACGAACGGCTCCTTGACCGGGTACTTGCGCGACCCGCACAGCACCGAATGTTCGAGGATATGCGGCAGGCCGGTCGAGTCGGTGGGTGGCGTGGCAAAGGTGATGCCGAAGACCTTGTTCTCGTCGTCATTTTCCATTGACAGTACTTGCGCGCCTGTCTTCACGTGCCGGTACCACTTCGCGCGCGTGTTGAGTTCGGGAATGGTTTGTTCTCGTACCAGTTCAAAATCATTAGTAGCCATTTCTGTATACCCCTGAGAGTGCTCCGAAAGGTGACTGCGCTTGTTGCATAGGGGAACGCCATACACGCATGAATGTTGCGCGCAATCTTAACACTGCTTGAGGCTTGGGAGGGCTGAAACTGCTGTTGAGTAACAGCAATTACGGCAGATTGCTTTGTATGTATTTTAGACCGTCACTAAATCTTGGAATCATCCGGCAGTTGTGCTGATGGAGCGCATCAACAATATCTGGATTATCGAAGTCCTTGGTGTTTTTGTTCAGAAAACAGCTCGCTTGTCTGTGTTCGCCTGCCAGATGTTCCATGACTGAGGCGAAAACGATCGCGTCTTGTGGTTTTAAGTCATACTTGGGCTCATACACGGATGCAGAGACCAAAGTTTGGCGCGTTAAAGGGACAAGTTGGCACGCTTCGATCAATCTGTCGCGGTATCTGATGAAGCGCACTTTTTCTTCTTCATAGCTCTGGATGAGAAGACTCGATATTTCCTGCAAAGACATCATACGTGTGGCATATGCAGATGTCTTCTTTAATTGCTTGATCTCTGTATCCAGTTCTCTTTGTAGAGAAGAACGCTTCTCTCTCTGCCGGGTGAGCTTTTCATGTGATTCTGCAAAGCAGTAGGCCGGCAGGATCAGCTTAACACACCCGGTTTCAGCCAGGCGTAAGATCTGCTCACACTCATCGTACTGCTCTTGTTGAAACGCAAGTTCAAGCACATAGTTTGATTCTGCGTAGACATTCACTCCTATGCCTCTTGCTCGATGTGTCCGCCGCGTATCGCTTGGTACAGTCCAGATTTTACGAGCCAGCTCTGTGTCTTCTCAATATCTTCCGGCGGTTGATCTGAGTTAAGCAGATCACTTAGCCACAGTCCCACAACCAGCTCAAAACTTGGTCCACTAATTTCCTCTGCCGTGGTGCCAATCCTTTCAAAATAAGGTTGCAAGATCGATTTGGCATCAATGACATAGAGTGGCTCTTGCTCCGCACTTGCCTGCTGTGAGTCTGTCCATAGATAAAAGGTGTCTGGCAAAGCCAATAGAAAGTAACGTGCGTCAGGATAGGCATCATGCGCCAGAATATTACGCCTCAGTTGAGCAGCCCAGCGGCGCGATGCATTCAACCTCTTCTTTGCTTCCACTGCCAGAACAGGTCGGCCGTCTCGGCTGTAGGCTAATAAATCCCACTGCACCCTGGGAATAGTATCATTCGTCATCACTGATTACTAAGTATAAGTGAAAGGTTAGAAATGATCCGCTACCCACATGTATGGTTGGCATTGGGGGAAAAGGACGTCCAGCAACGGCGCCATCTCCCCGTGGGCGCACACCTGCGAGTCGTTCAGTATGTCACGCGCACTGCGGTAGCCCGCGACCAGTTGTGCCAGCGTGCTCTGCGGTAACTTGATCTCTGCTTCTGCGGATGCGCCAGGCGCGCCCTGTCCCTTGCCGTCATGGATGAGGACCATGGTCGTGCCAAGCTCCGTCTGAAGGGTCATGGCGCACGAATGAACGTGCGCTTGAGTTCGGGAGTGATCTTCTCGATCAAGCTTGCCTGGTTGAGGATGCGCATCATGCCGTCGGAGTGGCGCATGTATTTGATCGACCATTCACAGCCGTAACGCTGCACGAATTGCGCGAAGGGGTGATCGGGCGGCATGAAGAGGGTGATGTGACCGCAGCGCCTGGCGATGGCCTGCCGTGCGAACTCGTACAGCAGCGCAGGGTAGAACGACGGGGAGATGCTTTCGACCTCGACGACGTTGACGGTCTGGTCCGACTTGTCCCACGCGGCGTACCCGGCGAAGCCGCCCTGCCCGTCTTCCAGCGTGATGGCTTCGGTCCGTGTATCCCACCCGGTGCCCTTGGTGAAGCCCTTGAAGTACTCGGCCGTTCTGACCAGGCTGCACGTGCGGCTGGCGTTGCGCTGGTTGTACAGGTCGATGATGGCGGACAGGTCATCCGGCCCGACCGGCCGCATG
The DNA here is from genome assembly GCA_023488685.1 of Chloroflexota bacterium. GTDB lineage: Bacteria > Chloroflexota > Anaerolineae > J036 > Brachytrichaceae > CAIXPS01. Next base: position 26,238 of record JAMDDR010000476.1, read on the forward strand.
TTGCATGGCACCGCCTCTGTCTGCGCCAGTTCGGCGTCACGCGTCTGTACCGTGGCCTTGGGCCACGGCAGGCACACGGCATAGCCGAACTTGGGATAAAAGTTGGGAATGCCGAACAGCATCGAGATGTCGTAGCCTTGGGCCAGCATGTACTGCACCGTGTCCTCGAACAGGACGCGCATGTGACCTTGCATACGGTGTTTATGGTGTGTCTCGACACCGCCGATGCCGGCCATGCGCACCACGGCGGACCCGATGCGCATCTGGTAGTCGATGATGGTCAGCCAGCTCACGAGCTGGTCGTCGACGAGCATCTCGCGGATGTGATAACGCCCCTCGTCGCGGGTTCGAATGTCCATGTGCTATGTCTCCTGTGAGGGCAAGTGTAACCCGGGGACCGCCGGGATGGGAATGAGAGTTCCGAGTACCGAGTTCCGAGTGCGCAGTACCCAGTGCTCAGTGCCCAGGCGCGGTTGTCAGGGCGTTCTGACAACTGACAACTGACAACTGATGTCAGGCGGTTTTGACAACTGACAACTGGCGGTTGTTAACCCATTCTGGCGATTTCTTGGTGTCCTTGGCGTTCTTGGTGGTTCGACAAATTCGAGAGGGGCAAACCCTTACGAAGGGTGTTCATACAAGGGTTTCTGCTCCAGTCACGCCAACGTCAGCGTGGCAGCCAGGCCGACGTGGTCGGAGGGATAGAGCGTGCGGTCGTGTGGCGCCGGCCGGTTCAACACCGATTTGCACTCGACGACATGTACCTGCGGATTGACGAAAATGTAATCCACCGTGCCGCGCCAGGGGGCAAACGAACGATTCAACGCATAGTTCCCCAGCCGGCTGAGCGTGGTCCTGACCGTGCTCAATTGGTACCTCAGCGGGGTTGGGCAGGTGTAATCCGGCTCCCGCCCGTGCCGCGCAGCATGCGCCGAGACGAAGCGCTGGCGCATCAGGCAAATGGAACGCGACCCCGGCGTATCATTGAAGTCGCCGCAGATGATCGTCGGCATTCTGCGCCGGGTGTGGTGGTCGAGCCATCCAAGCAGGTGTTGGATCTGTCGCACGCGCTCGATGTGATCCACCACGTGAAAATAGAAGTGCCCGTTCACGACCATGACCGATTGGTGCGCCTGGCGCACCTGCACCAGTTGCGCGACGCGGTGTTGTGTGCGCAGATCCAGTGTGCGGACGCGTTCCACCGGCAACCGGCTCAGGATGGCGATGCCTTCCTTGCCTTCCAGTGGGCCGGTCTTTGAGCACACGTGTACCGAGTAGTGGCCCAGCCGGCTGGCCAGCCACTCCGCGTTGTTATCCGGGAGCGCCACTTCCTGCAGCGCGATCAAATCGGGCTGGATTTGGGCCAGCTCGTCCGCAATGAGAAAACGACGTTCGCGCCAGCGCGAGGGTTTATTCAGCAGATTGAACGTGACGATATTGACATGTATATGGGGGGGCGTCATCGAAAGCGATATCTCCGATCAGTAAGCGCATTATTAAGCATAGCCAAGGCGCTATTCTATCGCTTCTTTCATGCCGCCTCCCTTTGGCCGTCCCTCGCAGGGATATCGTGAAGGCGTTCACCAATCGCCGGCGTATCGGACATCATACGGTTGGGTGATGCTCACTACCCTGGTGCGCCGCAGCTCCACAAGCTGGCGCAAGTGCAGGCCGTCGTGTGCCACCCAGGACGCCAGCATGTCACCCGCCTTCATCACGCCAAAAGGCGTTTTGTACGTAGCTTCCCAGTCCGGCCCCGACAGGCCATCCAGCCATTCCAGCGAGCGATGGCGCTCCATCACAAAGCCATCCAATACCACAGGCAGATCGCGCTCGTTGTACTTCCGCGCGCTGACCCAGCCCTGCGGGTCGATCGGCGGCCACAGCACTTCGGGCCGGTGCAGGATGATGTCGAGGCGTTGTCTAAAATCCTCACGCTCTTCGTCATAAAGGTGACAGACGACTTCGAGCATCGACCAGGTCTGCAAGTCAGGCTTTGCACGCGCCACACCCTCGGTGACCCCGGCCAGAAGCGCGGGGATCATCACGACGCCGTTCACCAACTCCTGGCGCAGTGTTTCGAACCGCATTTTTCACCTCCGTATGATGCCGGTCGATCAACAAAAGCGTTGGGTTACTTCGTTGGGTCACTTCGTTGGATCACTTGTTGAGAAAGCGCGCAACCAGCGTAAACAACAGGGATAGCACGATGCTGGCAAGAATCATGGTTGTGATGGGCAAGTAGAAGCGAACGTTCCCGCGCTCGATCACGATGTCACCGGGCAGCCTGCC
>JAMDDR010000039.1 GCA_023488685.1 Chloroflexota bacterium
GACCCCGGGCGCTATCGCGCTGCTGAACGACACCATTGTGGGCAACACGGCCTCGGCGCAGGGCGGGAACATCTACGTGGGGGGCTCCTTCAACGACATGATCACGCCGTGGAACACCCTGGTGGCCTCCGGCTCGCCCAACAACTGCGATAGCACCGTGTGGTCGCGGGGCTACAACCTGGAGAGCGCCAACACCTGTGGATTTACCGGAACGGGCGATCGCCGGAACGCCAATCCTCAGCTTGGGCCGTTGCAGAATAACGGCGGCTCCACGCTGACCCACGCCCTGCGGTTCGGCAGCCCCGCCCTGGATGCCGGCAACGGCGGGACCTGTCCGGGCACCGACCAGCGCGGCGTAGCGCGTCCTCTCGATGGCAATCATGATGGCAGCGCCGTGTGCGACATCGGGGCGTATGAAGCGCCGCCGCAGTGGGGAATCTTCCTGCCGCTGGTGTTGCGCCACTAAGCCTGCTTGCCAGGGCGAACCGGCGCAACGTACATACGCCCAGAGGAGGGGGAACTTGAAATTGAGAACGTCAGGCTATCGGTCCCGCCCAGCCAGACGCTGGCTGCTCAGCTTGGCCTGTCTGGCAACGCTGGCGCTCTCCGGGTGCTCGTCCGCTGACGGCGCCTGGAGCGGCACCATCCGCATCAGCCGGGTGGGCGAGTCCACGCAGACCACCGGCGCCGGCACCTGCTGCACCGAGACAACCCAGCGAACCCTGAACGACGTGGTGACCGTGGAGGTGGTGAACAACCAGGCCACGGGCCAGGTGTCCTACAGCTTTGCGGAGCACTTGAAGAGCGTTCAGGCCTATGACCCGGGCACGCACAATATCACCATGGACACGGTGACCACCGGCTCGGGCGTGGATAGCAAACGCAGCCGGGTTACCGTCTCGTTGGCCAAAGACGGTTACTACGAGATAGCGGTGGAGGTTCCCCCGGTGGATGGCACCTGGACGCAAGATGGCACTTCGGTCCTCACGTGCAACTATCCTCCGCCCACCTGCAGCCCATCGTCCAATCAGGACCACAAGACCGCCCCCGCGCCCGGCCTCTCCGGCGCTGGCGAGGTGCTGGAAGGGCAGATGACGCCGGGCGGTCCGGCGATCCTATCGGGCACCAAGACGGAGCAGTTCGTGTTTGACGGCGAGCATGAGGGTACCCTCACGATCAGTTGGAACCTGGTGAGAAAGTAGCGACGCCCTTTTGCGTCTAGATAAGCGCTGACGTCAAGAAGCCCCAGCAAGTTGGGCGCCGCGGTACCTTGTTTCCTTCGCTCTGGGTGTGGCCTATCCGTCCAGTTGCGGGGCGTGTGGGCTGGCGGCGGCGGGGGACAGAATCAATATCAATCCGAAGCCTGGCCCGCTGCAAGACAACGGCGACGCGACGTGGACGCACGCGCTCCTGTTCGGCAGCCCGGCGATTGACGCAGGCACGGACAGTGGCTGCCCCGCTACCGATCAGCGCGGCGTAGCGTGGCCGCAAGACGGGGATGCCAGCAACGTCACGGTGTGCAACATCGGCGCGTATGAGGGCACGCCCATCCGGCGTGTGCTTCTGCCAATCGTCATGCGCTGATGGTAGTGCTAGCGAATGTCGCCAGCAAGGAAGGGAGAGACTATGAAAGCGCACAGGAGTCTGCTTCTCACTCTCGTCATTCTATTCGTGCTTGGACAGGTATTGCCCAGCACCGCGACGGCTGTCGTCAGCGCTCCTCCTCAACAACCCCCTCGGTCAGCAGTCCGATTGCAAGCCAATGCCTCCGCCACCGGTTGCGCGGCCCTCACCTTTCGTGTCTTCTTGCCATTGATCATGCGAGGCGTTAGCAACGCGTCTGCCGCAACAAGCGTGGGCCAGTCGCAACCTGATCCGGTTGCGGCAGCCGCCAACTTTGCCACTGCCACCGCGTTTCTTTATACCGGCAATAACCCCAGTCAGACAGGGATGGCGGCCAGCGTCATCGATCCACTGCGAGCGGCTGTGCTGCGCGGGCAGGTATGTGATGCAAGCGGCCAACCGATTGCGGCGGTTCAGATCACCGTCTTGAATCATTCCGAATATGGTAGCACATCCACCGGCGCCGACGGCATATTTGATATGACGGTCAATGGTGGTGGGTTGGTCACTGTCGTTTACACCAGGACTGGCTATCTGCCGGCGCAACGCCAGGTACAAGCGCCGTGGCAAGACTACGCTTGGTTGCCCGACATCGTGATGCTTCCACTCGATGCGCAAGTCACGCCCATTAACCTCAACACTGCAGGGATGCAAGTGGCGCGGGGCAGCACTAGCTCCGATACCGATGGGGCGCGACGTGCGACGTTGCTCATTCCACAGGGCACGCACGCCGAATTGGTCTTGTCCAACGGCGTGACGCAGACCGTAAGCAACCTCAACGTACGCGCTACCGAATACACCGTGGGCAAGGCCGGCCCGCTGGCGATGCCCGCTCAATTGCCGCCGAGCAGTGGTTACACCTACGCACTTGAGTACACCGTGGACGAAGCCGCTGACGCGACCGATGTTCGCTTCAGCCAACCGTTGTTTCACTACGTGGAAAACTTCCTCAACTTCCCCATCGGGACGGCGGTGCCCGTCGGCTACTATGACAAAACCAAAGCGACCTGGATGCCTTCGGACAATGGTCGCGTGATCAAGATCATCAGCATCAGCGGCGGCATGGCGAATCTAGACACGACGGGCAGCGGCACGATTGACAATGGCGTTGCGTTGGGTGTCACCGATGTCGAACGCCAGCGCCTCGCCAGTCTGTACGCGGCCGGCCAAAGTCTGTGGCGTGTGCCGATCACGCACTTTACGCCGTGGGACTGCAACTGGCCCTACGGCCCGCCGAGCGGCGCCACTGGCCCGTCGCAAAAATCACCCAGCAATAACCCGCCGCCGGACGCGCCCGATTGCCAGGGCGGTTCCATTATTGAATGTCAGAGCCAGGTCTTGGGCGAAGAGGTGAACCTCAGCAACGCGCCATTTAGCCTGAACTATCGCAGCGATCGTGTGCCTGGACGCAAAGCGGCCTACACGCTGGACATTCCGCTCAGCAGCACCTCGGTGCCGACCACTCTCTTGCGCATTGAGTTAGAAGTATTCGTTGCCGGGCAACGCTCCACGCAGCAGTTCTCGGCCGCGCCGAATCAGCACACCACGTTCACCTGGGACGGCAAAGATGCCTACGGCCACACCATGCTGGGCGAGCAACGCGTCACCACGCGCGTCGGCTATGTATACGGCGCGGTCTACCAGGAACCCGCGCAATTTGCCCAGGCGTTTGCGGCGCTGTCGGGTGTGCCCCTTAGCACCAACCGGGCGCGCCAGGAGGTAACGCTGTGGCAGGCATGGCAAGGCACGCTGGGTACCTTGGACGCTCGCGTTCAAGGCCTGGGCGGTTGGAGCCTGAGTGTACATCACACCTATGATCCCAAGGGCAAGACGCTCTACCTGGGAGATGGCACCCGGCGCAGCACGGAGTCCCTGGGGGCAGGTATCATCAACACATTCGCCGGCGGCGGTTCGGTTCCCGGCATCGGCGTTGGCGATGGTGGGCCCGCCACGCAAGCCGAGCTGGGTGTTCCGGCAGGTGTCGCCGTGGGATCGGATGGCCGTGTGTACATCGCCGAAGAGGTCGGTCAGCGTGTGCGCCGCGTGGACGCCAGCGGGGTTATCACCACGGTCGCGGGGACCGGAACTCCCGGATTCAGCGGGGATGGCGGCCCCGCCACTTCGGCGATGCTCTCTGATCCCCACGCCGTCGCCGTGGCTCCGGATGGTACGCTGTATATTGCTGATCGGTCCAACCACCGCATCCGCCGTGTAGACACGAACGGCATCATTACCACGGTGGCCGGAACCGGAGCCTACGGCTTCAGCGGTAACGGCGGTCTGGCCACGTTGGCTATGATCAACTCGCCCTTCGGTGTGGCGCTCGGACCGGATAGCAGCCTCTATATTGCGGACGAAGGTAATAAGCGCGTCCGTCGGGTGGGGCCAGACGGCATCATCACTACGGTCGCGGGGAATGGGATTGGCAGCTTCGGCGGCGATGGCGGTCCCGCGACGCAAGCTAGTCTATCTGCGTGGCGTGTCGCCGTCGGTCCGGACGGCAGTCTCTATATCACGGATAGGAGTAACTATCGCGTCCGCCGCGTGGGGACCGACGGCATCATCACGACAGTGGCGGGGAATGGGACTGCTGGTTTTGGCGGCGATGGCGGACCGGCCACTTCTGCGCAAATATCGGCCTCCGAGGATGTCGCGCCGGACCCGGACGGCGGATTCTACATCGCCGATCGAAACAACTATCGGGTGCGTTGGGTCGGGTCGGATGGCATCATCAGCACGGTCGCCGGGAACGGAACGTATGGCTTTAGCGGCGATGGTGGCTTGGCGATCCGGGCGCAACTGGACGAACCGATCGGGCTGGCGCTGGGGCCGGATGGCAGCCTCTACATCGCCGATTGGTTCAATCAGCGCGTGCGCCGGGTGGCGCCGATGCTGCCGGGCAGATCGGCAGGAGACATCATCATCCCCAGTGACGATGCACGGGAAATCTATATCTTCAGCGCTTCGGGCCGGCATCTGCAGATCTTGAATGCTCTGACCGGCGCCGCCCTCTACCAATTCGCCTATGATAGTGCGTTTCGTTTGACGTCCGTAACGGACGGCAGCGGCAACGTGACGACGATCCAGCGCGATGGCTCGGGCAATCCCACCGCGATCGTGGGACCGTACGGGCAGCAAACGACTCTGACTCTCGATGCCAACAGTTACCTCACCGGCATCACCAACCCGGCTAGCGAGAGCATTCAACTCGCATCGACCTCTGGTGGCTTGCTCACCAGCCTGACCGACGCACGCGGCAACACGCACCACTTTGCCTACGACGCGCTGGGCCGGCTCACCCGCGATGATGACCCGGCGGGCGGTTTCAGGACGCTGGCACGCGCCGATGCGAGTCAAGCCTACACCGTCACGCTGCGCACGGCCTTGAACCGCGCCACCACGTACCAAGTTACGAACCAACCGAACGGCGATCAAGCCCGCATCAACACCCTGCCGGATGGAACGCTATACCAGATGCTGCGCGGCGCGGACAGCACACTCTCGTACCGCTACCCCGATGGTCAGCGCGTCGCTATCACGCTGGCGCCTGATCCGCGTTGGGGTATGCTGGCGGCGCTCGACAGCACCGCGACCGTCACTACCCCGAACGGACTACGTGCTTCGTTGGCGACGACGCGTACGGCCACCTTGACCGATACCAGCAACGTTTTCAGCCTCAGCACACTTGTCCAGAACGCCGTGATCAACAGTCGCGCTTACACCAGCACGTACACGACGGCCAACCGGACGTTCACCGATACAACGCCGGAGAAACGCGGCACGATCATAACCATTGACGCGCAGGGCCGGCCCATTGTGGAGCAGGTGAGTGGTTTGTTTGCCATCAGCAACACCTACGACAGTCACGGCCGGTTGAGCACGGTGACGCAGGGGAGCGGGGCCGAGACGCGCGTCTTTACTTACACCTACAACAGCGACGGCTTTCTGGCAACATTCACCGATCCATTGGGGCACACCACGAACCTGGCCTATGATGCCGCCGGGCGCGTCACCGCGGAAACCTTGCCCGACAGCCGCGTGATCGGCTATGCCTATGATGCCAACGGCAACTTCACCGCCGTCACTCCGCCAGGCAGGCCAGTCCACACCTTCGGGTATACGCCGGTGGATTTGTTGTCGGCCTACACTCCGCCGGCGGCGGGCGCCGTGGTCACGCCAACCGGCTACACCTACCACCTTGATCGGCAACTGACCCGTATCACGCGCCCCGATGGACAGCAGGTGAATGTTGGCTACGATAGCGCCGGCCGGCCGAACGCCGTAACCATCTCGCGCGGCACGACGAGCTATTCGTATGATCCGGCGACAGGCAACCTGGCGACCATCAGCGCGCCCGGAGGGATCGGCCTGGCCTACAACTACGATGGGGCGTTGTTGACCGGAGAGACCTGGTCTGGTCCCGTGACAGGCAGCGTGAATCGCGCCTACGACAACAACTTCCGCGTGATCTCAACCAGTGTCAATGGCGGGCAAGTCGTTACCTTCCAATACGATAAAGACAACTTGCTCACGCAAGCCGGGGTTCTGACCCTGACATACCATGCGCAGAATGGCTTGCTCACGGGCAGTATGCTGGGTAGTGTCACCGATACGATCGGTTACAACGGCTTTGCTGAATCGCTAACCTACAACACCGCCTACAACGGCACGTCGCTCTACAAGGTTCAACGCGCCCGCGACAAGCTAGGGCGCATCACGGTCATCACGGAGACCATCGGCGGTGTGACGGACGTATATGGCTACAGCTACGACCTGGCCGGACGCCTCGCGCAGGTCAACAAGAACGTCGCGACCATCGCGAGTTACACCTACGATAGCAACGGCAACCGGTTGACCTTTACTGGCCCAGGCGGCACGATCACCGGCACCTACGACAACCAGGATCGCCTGACACAGTATGGCAGCGCCACCGACGCCTACACGGCGAACGGGGAACTGCTA
>JAMDDR010000326.1 GCA_023488685.1 Chloroflexota bacterium
GCAATCCAAATCGAAAATCCAAAATCTAAAATCCAAAATCCTTAATGACTGCCGCGCACAACGCGGCCCGCTCGGGCAAGCTGGATAGTAACACATGCTCGCGCACGGCATGGGCGCCATCGCCCACCGCGCCAAAACCATCCAGCGTCGGCACTCCCATCGCCGCTGTGAATGAAGCATCGCTCCCGCCACCGCTCGGTCCGTGGTCCAGCGCCAGGCCAACCGCGCGACCGATCTCACACACACGCGCGAAAACCGCGAGCCGCTGTGCATCGCACTCCATCGGTGGGCGGTTGAACTCGCCTTCCACCTGCAGTGAGGCTCCTGGCAGCACCGGCTTCAGCCCATAAATCACCTTCGTCACCCACTCCGCATCTGCCATCGACGTCACGCGCGTGTCGACCAGCAGGTAGGCATGATCCGGGACGACGTTGGTCACACCTCCGCCGCGGATATCGCCGACGCTGAAAGTGACTCCGCGCGCGTAATCCGTGAATGATTGCAGCCTCAACACCTGGTGCGCCAGTTCCTCAATCGCGTTGATGCCACGCTTGTGTTCGGCGCCGGCGTGGGCGGCATGCCCCAATGCCGTGACTTTGAAGTCGCCCACTCCTTTGCGCGAAGACTTCAGCTTGCCGTTGGACAACGCAGGCTCCATCACCATCACCAACGCTGCGTCCCGTGCCTGCGTTTCGATCAACTGGCGCGACGTATGGCTGCCGGTTTCCTCATCCGAGGTAAACAACACGCGGATTTCACGCTGTGGGACGGCGTTCAACTCGCGTAATGCACGTAACGCGTACAGCGCAATCACGTGACTCGCCTTCATGTCATACACACCAGGGCCATACAACCTGCCGTCCTCGATTCGCACTGGGCGCCCGGCCAGCGTTCCCACCGGATAAACCGTGTCCATGTGCAAGATCAGCACGATCGGCGAGCCAGCACCGCTGTTGAACGTACCCACCACGTGATCACCGGTAACCGTCTGCGCGTCCTGACTCAATACCGGCCAGTTGCGTGAGCAGCCCAGTCATGGCAGGGAGTTGGCTGTCGAGATAGCGGTTGAGATCAGACATCGACTGACCTTTCATTACTCGCATGGCTCCGTCTTCAGGCGACTCATCATGGTCTGATAGAAGTAATGACGCGGTTGCACACGCGCGAAACGCGCCACACAGTCACTCGCCTGAACCAATACACGGTCACTATTCTTGAGCGTCAGCTCATTCTGCCCATCATTCGTGAGGATGGCCTGGTGATCGGTGCTGACGGTCATCTCGACCACGGACCCTTGTGACAGCACAATCGGCTTATCAAGGCTCAGATGCGGGGCGATGGGGACCAGCACGATATTCTTCAAGGCTGGCGGCAGAATCGGTCCTCCAGCCGCCAGCGCATACGCTGTGCTGCCGGTGGCGGTGGCGACGATCAGCCCATCGCAGGCATAGGTGGTGAACAGACTGCCATCCACCATGGTGCGCACTCGCACCATGCGCGCCAGCGTCCCACGGCTGATCACCACATCATTCAGCGCAAGACGGGACCCAAGCGACTGGCCGTCGCGAAAGGCTTCGGCACTGAGCATCATGCGCTCTTCCACCCAGAAATCGCCGTCAATAATGCGCCGTAGATTCGGTCGCCAGTCATCCGGTTGCAGCTCGGCCAGGAAACCGAGCCGTCCCATGTTGATCGACACGACGAGCACGTTGTGCGGGGCAGCCAGGCGTGCAGCGCGCAGGGTGCTGCCGTCACCACCCAGCACGACGAGCAGGTCGAGTTTACCGATGATCGATGCGATGGAGTCGGTATCCCATGTGCTCGCTCGGTGCGAAGTGACACCCCACTCGCGCAACGTTGCATCAATCTGCGCAGCCACCTCGCCAGTACTCACGATCTTGGGGTGGCTAAGGACCCCAACACTGTTGATCATTTTGCTTCTTCGGCTGCTGATTCAGGCTGTTCTTCCTGAGGCGGCGTGGTACGAACGTCGATGAGATTGGTCACCCAGGTTTGCAGATCGGCCATGGGCACACTGGCTTGTTCACTCTTCCCCAGGTCCCGCAGAATGACACTATTGGTTTTTAGCTCGTCTTCGCCGATGATCAGAGCAAACCTGCATCCGGTGCGATCGGCGTCCTTCATCTGCGCCTTAAGACTGCGCCCGCCGAATGCTATACGCGCCCCAACACCAGCATTGCGCAAATCGGTCACCAGCTTCACTGCAACCAGCTTGGCTGCTTCGTTCAGGTAGGCGACAAACACTTGCGGTCTTGCCAATGCCGGCGGCTCAATCCCCTGGTCCTGCATCGACATGATGATGCGCTCGATCCCGGTGGCAAAGCCCACACCGGGTGTGGGAGCGCCACCCAGGAGCTCGATCAGCCCGTCGTAACGGCCGCCACCACACAGCGCTGCCTGTGCGCCCAACCCCTCGCCCCACAGTTCAAAGACCGTCTTGGTGTAATAATCCAGCCCGCGCACCAGGCGATGGTTGATCTGGTATGGGATGTCTACCGCACTCAGGTAACTCAGCACTTCGTCGAAATGCTTTTTGCAGTCATCGTTCAAGTAATCCACAATGTGTGGCGCGCCACTGAGATAGGGCAGCGTCTCGCGCTCTTTGCTGTCCAGCACGCGCAACGGGTTCCGTTCCAGCCGGTCACGATCCGTCGGCGCCAGCTTGTCTGCGTATGGCAATAGATATTGCTTCAGCGCTGCGACGTAACGCGGCTTGCATTCCGGGTCACCGGTGCTATTGATCTGGAAAACAAGATTTTTGAAACCCAATTCGCGGTAGAGCGTATGGGTCAGCAGTAGGATCTCGAAGTCGGCTACAGGGTCGTCGCTGCCGATGATCTCGGCATTGAATTGATGGAACTGGCGGTAGCGCCCTTTCTGCGGCTTCTCGCGTCTGAAGATCGGGCCGACAGAATAGAGCTTCTGCGGCTGCGGGCGCGACGCAAACCCATTCTCAATGTACGCTCGCATGACGCCGGCGGTGAATTCCGGCCGCAGCGTGAGTGACTCACCCTGTTCGCCATCCTTACCACGGTCAAGCCAGGTGTACATCTCTTTCGAGACAATATCCGTGTCCTCGCCCACCCCGCGCGCAAACAATGCGGTGTTCTCGAACATCGGCGTACTGATCTGCTCGAAGCCGAATCGCCGTGCCAGAGCCTGCACGGTGGAGGTAACGTGCGCCCAATACGGCTCTGCCTCCGGCAAAATATCCTGTGTGCCTTTGATGCGTTGATATTTCATAAATCTTCAATCTCCAGCTACCAAAGCTGCTCGACCTTCAACGTGAAGTCTTTCACGACCGTCGAATGGAACGTTCCGTCGGCGTCCAGTTCAGCCAGGTGATAGCGATTATCCGCACGCAATACATAGAAATCGGCCTGGTGCCTTTCCACGTCAATCATCCAGTACTCTGGAATCCCAGCCATCTGATAGTCACCGAACTTATCGACGCTATCGCGGTAGCGCGTTTTCGCATCCGCGATCTCAACGACCAGGCCAACCCCATGGCTGTTGACGTAGTAATCCTGGATAGCCTCCACGAACAGATTCGGCAAGAACATCAGATCCGGCTCACGACCGCGCCTCATTTCCTCCGGCATGCGGATCGCAAAAGGTCCTGGGATCACCAATCCAAGCTCGTTTTCTTCAACGTAATCACCCAGCCAACTCAGCAAACGGGATTGTATTTCTTGTTGCGCGGGTGTCAAAGGTGGCTGCAGATCCAGCGAGCCGTTGATCCATTCCCACGATTGATGCTGATCGTGCTGAGCATACTGATCAAACGGAATATGCATCATGGCCTCACCTCCAACCCCCAGCCTCCACCGCGCCTCATCCCTGAAGGGAGGCCGTGTCGTCTGGCAGTTTACACGCATACACTACAAGGCTCGGCATCCATATCTGTACATGCGCCCATTACGGCTTGAGCAGTACCAATCCCGTGTGTGGCGACATCGCCACTTTCTTGATCCCACTGGTTCCATCCAACAGACGATACTCCGTGTCGAACTCCGTTTCCTTGCTTTCGTCGGTCGGATTCACCAACGCCACCCCATTTGAAAACATACGCTGGTAGATGCCGCTGGATAGCTTGCTATACGCTTCTTGAGGCGCGCCGATGGGAGCGCTCAGCACGGGGTCGTTGGCAAACGCCAGAGAACCTTGCGGGTCAAATTGAAAATAGGTACGGCTGCCATTTTTGCCCAGCAGGTAAGACACCACGCTGTAATCCAGCCACTGCTTGATCGTATCAGTCGTTGCGTCGGTCGTGTTCAGCCGTGTGGTAACGAGGACGATCTTATTGTCCTGTGAGATGGCCGACAGGTAATCGACATCCTCTTTCCAATCTGTCTCAGACTTAAAGCTGGTGGTATCGCTGATGGGCGCGCGCATAAACTTGTCGATGTGCACGCCGTCACCCAGTGTTGCCAGGTCTTGCGAGTCCGTAGGCTTCACGTTATAGGCGTTGCCATCTTCCCAGGCATACCCCCCAATGATCATCAACTTGTCGGGCAACTTGGCGCGAATCGAGCGCAACACTCCCTCAACGGCATCACGCCGCTGTTGTTCGGTAAATGTCTTCGTGCTTGTAAACACGGGCGGTGTGTTGCTGCGGATCAATTCGGCACCTACCCCGTCCAGCACCACGCCATCATAGCCACCATCCTGCACCAGCTTGACCACGTCGTCACCCAGTTGCGCCTTCACTTCATCGTCGCGTATATTAAGCAGCGGCTCACCAGCGCCTGCCTTGCTGTAAACGACGTTGCCGTTTTTATCGTAAAGCAGCCAGTTCGCGTGGTTGGCGACGACATCGGTGACGACGTTACCGTAGCCCTGGGTGATCTGGCGCTCCACCAGGCTGACGAGTGCCAGGTTGGTCTTCTGCATTTCAACGACCGCCGGCCCAGTCGCCAGGTCGACGACGCCGGTAAAGGTTTGAGTGGATGCGATCTGGTCGCTCCACAAACCGATTGCCGATGTGCTGTCGATGGGTTGTTTCTTTGGTGCGATCGTGGGTGGAATCGAGGTCGGCTCGGCCAGTGGCGGCAATGTCGGCGTGGCACTCGGTTCGGGCAGAGGGCCAGCAGTGACGTACGACACCGGCGACGGGAACACGCTCTCCTGTTGCTGCACCGGCAACGTGCCGCAAGCAGCAAACAGAAAGGAGGCAACGAGAGCACCAACAGCATGACGCAGGGCGCAGGATGAAAGACGTGCACCCATAGCGCCGGTGTCCTTTACGCTTTCGTCCGTCTTTCGTCGTCGGTCAATCATCATACGCCAAATGCATCCCGCAGTTTATCAAAGAAACCTTTCTCTTGTTGCGGGATGACTTCCTTGCCAAGCGTTTTTGACAACTCCATGAATAAGCGACGCTGTTCGACCGTCAGGCTTTGCGGCACACTCACGCCAATCACCACGATCTGATCTCCGCGCGCATTACGCCGCAGGTGCGGCACACCCTTGCCCTTCAGGCGGAAAACACTGCCACCCTGTGTGCCCGGCGGGATGACGAGTCTCTCTTTCCCGTCCACCGTTGGCACCTCGATCTCGTCGCCCAGTGCAGCCTGCGCCACATTCACGCCGATCTCGATGATGATGTCCTGGTCTTTGCGCCGGAAGTACTGGTGCGGAACGACGTTGACAACCACATAAAGATTGCCAGGCGGCCCGCCGTTCAGGCCAGGCTCGCCCTCATTATTCAGCCGGATTTGGGTACCATTGTCTACGCCCGGCGGGATGTTGACCGATAGCGTACGGGTCGAACGCACCTGTTTCTTGCCGCCACACTGCTTACACGGCACCGCGATCACTTCACCCGTGCCTCCACAGGTCGGGCAGGTGGTCACACTGACGAATGAGCCAAGAATACTCTGTTGCATGCGCCGCACTTCACCAGTGCCGTTACACGTGCGACAGCGGCTAGGTGTGGTGCCTGGCTCTGCGCCTGCCCCACTGCAGCGCGGACAGGTCTCGTTACGAACGATCTCGATCTCTTTCTCGACACCGAACACAGCCTCGAGAAACTCCAGCTTCAGGTCGTAGCGCAGATCCGCACCGCGACGTGGGCTGTGACGCTGTTGCCCGGTGCGCGTAAAACCGCCGAAAAACTCGTTGAAGATATCGTTGATGTCGGTAAAACCGCCGAAATCACCCTGCCCTGCGCCGCCGAAACCGGAGCCATTCCGGAACGCAGCGTGGCCATAACGATCATAAGCGGCGCGCTTTTGCTCGTCGCTCAGTATTTCGTAAGCCTCGTTGATCTCTTTAAACTTGGCTTCGGCCGCCGGCTCCTTGTTGACGTCCGGGTGATACTGCCGGGCGAGCTTGCGGAATGCTTTCTTGATGTCATCCGCACCCGCATCGCGCGGCACGCCGAGTACTTCATAGTAGTCTTGTTTAACAGCCATATTCAAACCAATTCACAAGATGCTGCGTATTATCACGCATACCATGGCGAGTCTCCGTCGTGGCACGTTACCCTCGTCTGCCCAGCGCCCACGGTCGACTCGCCCCACAAAATGG
>JAMDDR010000174.1 GCA_023488685.1 Chloroflexota bacterium
ACTCAGCACGATTTGGATCAGATTGCCCTCATGCTGTCAAAAGTGCAATCACTTTCAGACAGTGAAATCAATTCGCTTCTTGAGCAAAAGCTTGAGATGAAGACGCAGGGGGGTGGGCCATGACGCAAACGCTCCAGCAACTGGCTAGGCTTTCACCAGAGAAGCGCAGGCTACTTGAGCTGTTGCTCAAAGAACAGGGCGTAGACCTCTCACGCGTAACGATCCTGCCACAGGGCAGAACCTCCGACTGCTTCCCGCTCTCATTCGCCCAGCAGCGGATGTGGTTCCTCAATCAGTTGCAACCGGACAGCGCCAACTACAACATTCCATCGGCACTGCGGCTCACGGGCAAACTGGATGTGGCGGCGCTGGAACGTAGCCTGAACGAGGTGGTGCGCCGTCATGAAGTGCTGCGCACGACGTTCGTGAACATTGACGGACAGCCACAGCAAGTCATCGCACCCACTCTTACCCTGTGTGTTCCCATCGAGTCGATGGAGTCCTTCCCTCCATCAGAGCGTGAAGCTGTGGCGCTACGCCTGGCTTACGAAGAAGCCCAACGCCCCTTTGATCTGGCGCGCGGTCCCCTCTTGCGCATGAGACTGCTACGACTTGGCGCAGAGGACCACGTTGCCATGTTAACACTGCACCACATCATTGCAGATGGCTGGTCAATGGGTGTACTCGTCCACGAAGTCGCGACACTGTACCAGGCTTTCGCCACTGGGCAGCCCTGGCCACTCTCAGCGCTGCCCATCCAGTATGCCGACTTCGCCGTCTGGCAACACCAGTGGCTGCAAGGCGATGTTCTGCAGGAGCAGTTGGACTACTGGAAGCACCAGTTAGCTGGCTGTCCTTCCAGGCTTGAGCTGCCAACTGATCGGCCCCGGCCGCCAGTCCAGACCACGCGAGGCGCGGAGCACACATTTGATCTGCCGCCTGGCCTATCCCTCGCACTCAAACGCCTGAGTCAGCAAGAGGGTGTCACTTTGTTCATGACACTGTTGGCGGCGTTCCAGACACTGCTCGGCCGCTACACGGGCCAGAGCGATATCTGCGTCGGCACGCCCATCGCCAACCGCGACCGCGCAGAGCTTGATCCGCTCATTGGGTTCTTTGCCAACACCTTGGTTTTGCGCACAGATCTCTCGGACGGCCCGAGTTTCCGCGCGTTGCTCAAACGAGTGCGCGACACAGCCGTTAACGCTTATGCGCATCAGGATGTGCCGTTCGAATTGCTGGTCGAGGAACTGCGCCCCGAGCGGGACATGAGCTATTCACCCCTCTTCCAGGTGATGTTTTTCTTTCAGCCAACTTCCAAGGTGACCTACCGCCTGCCACATCTCACCATTAGCGAGATCCCGGCCCATAGTGGCACCGCTAAATTCGATCTTACACTGGGTGTGATTGACGACGGCGAGAAGCTCGGCGGACTGGTCGAATACAACACAGACCTGTTCGATGCGGCGACGATCCAGCGCATGACTGTGCACTTCCTGACGCTGTTGGAAGGCATCATCATCGATCCGGATGGGTCTGTCCACACACTGCCATTGCTAACGAAGACCGAGCAACACCAACTACTCGTGACGTGGAACAACACAGCAGCCAATTATCCGCGCGACATCTGTCTGCACCAGCCGTTCGAGGCACAGGCTGGGCGCACCCCGGACGCGGTGGCGGTGATCTTCGAAGACCAATCGTTGACCTACCGCGAACTGAATCAACGGGCTAACCAGTTAGCGCACTATCTGCGCAAGCGTGGCGTCGGGCCGGAGGTGTTGGTCGGGCTATATATGGAACGCTCGCCCGAGATGGTCGTCGCCATCCTCGGCGTGCTCAAAGCCGGCGGCGCATATCTGCCGCTTGATCTCACCTACCCCGCCGAGCGACTGGCGTTCATGCTGCAAGATTCGCATGCACCTGTTTTGCTGACCCAGTCGCGTCTGCTGAACGACCTGCAGATGTGTAAGGTCACGCCCATTTGCCTGGACGCTGATTGGACGACCATTGGGCAAGAAAGCGATGCTGACCCGATGAGCACGACGACGCCCGAAAATGTTGCCTATGTCATCTACACCTCCGGATCGACTGGTACACCTAAAGGGGTCATGATCTCGCACCGCGCCATTTGCAACCATATGTTCTGGATGCAGGAGACATTCCCGCTGACGGCAGCCGACCGGGTGCTCCAAAAGACACCCTTGAGTTTCGACGCTTCAGTCTGGGAGTTTTACGCCCCACTTTGGTCTGGCGCCCAATTGGTCCTGGCTCGCCAGGACGGTCACCGGGACAGCGCTTACCTGGTGAAGACCATCACCGCATCCCGAGTCACCATCCTTCAACTTGTTCCCACCTTGTTGCACCTCCTCCTGGATGAACCGGGCTTCGGTACCTGCCGCACCTTACGGCGCGTCTACTGTGGCGGCGAGGCACTCACCGTCGATTTGCAAGAGCGTCTTTTTGTCGCACTGCCGGTTGAATTGCACAACCTATATGGCCCCACCGAGGCCTCGATTGATGCGACTTTCTGGACTTGTAAGCCTGGGGACCATCGTGCCGTGGTACCCATCGGGCGGCCGATCGCTAACACCCAGGTCTATGTGCTGGATCACAATATGCAACCGGTACCCGTGGGTGTGCCAGGTGAACTTTATATCGGCGGCGCCGGGCTGGCACGCGGTTATCTATACCGCCCCGACCTCACTACCGGAAGATTCATCCCTGACCCGTTCTGCCAGGAGTCAGGCGCACGCCTGTATAAGACAGGCGACCTTGTCCGTTACCTGCCAGATGGCAACCTTGAATTCCTGGGACGCATGGATGGTCAGGTGAAGGTGCGCGGCTTTCGCATTGAGTTGGGCGAGATTGAGACCGTGCTCGGTCAACATCAAACTGTTCGCAGAGCTGCCGTCCTTGCGCGCGAGTTTGCTCCCAACGACCGGCGTCTGGTAGCCTACGTCGTGCCGGCCGAGCCCAATCGGGCGTCTCTCGCCGGCGAGTGGCGGGCATTCCTGAAGAGCAGATTGCCCGATTACATGCTGCCATCAGCCTTTGTGACGTTGAACGAGCTTCCACTGACACCCAATGGAAAAGTCGATCGCCGCGCCCTACCCGCCCCCGAATTGCACACCCAAACCGATCAGACCTGTGTAGCACCCTGCACGCCCACCGAGGAGTTGCTAGAGGGGATCTGGGCGCAGGTGCTGCATCTGGAACACGCCGGTACAGGTTGTTCCATCGGAATGCAGGATAACTTCTTCGACCTGGGAGGGCATTCACTGCTGGCCACGCAAGTGCTTTCGCGCGTGCGCGAGACATTCCAGGTCGAACTGCCGTTGCGCACGCTGTTCGAGGCACCCACGATTGCGGCATTCTCTGAGAAAGTCGAGGCGGCTCGCCAGATGGCGCAGGGATTGCCAGCTCCACCTGTGCGACCTATCCCGCGTGCTGGCGCCTTGCCCCTGTCCTTCGCCCAACAACGGCTATGGTTCCTCGACCAACTAGAGCCGGGCAGCCCACTCTATAACATTCCTGTGGCTCTGCGCCTCGCCGGGCCACTCGACGCAAACGCGCTGGAACGCTGTCTCAATGAGATCGTGCGCCGGCACGAAGTGCTGCGCACCGTTTTTCCCATGGTCGATGGGCAGCCGGTTCAATCGATCCAACCGAGTCTTGCAATGGTGTTGTCCGTCACCGATCTCAGCAATCTCACCGCAATGGAGCGAGAGGCCGAGGTGTTACGTCTCGCTACGCGGGAAGCGCTGCAGCCCTTCGATCTGGCGCACGGTCCACTGATACGTACGCATTTGTTGCGGATAGGGGCGCAGGATCATGTCGTCCTCTGGACGACGCATCATATCGTCTCGGATGGGTGGTCTGGAGGTGTGCTGATGCGCGAAGTCGCCGCGTTGTACGCTGCATTCTGCGCTGGCCAACCCTCCCCCCTGCCTGAGTTGCCTGTGCAGTACGCCGACTTTGCGCAGTGGCAACGCCAGTGGCTACAGGGCGATGTCCTGCAGGCACAACTGGCTTACTGGAAACAGCAATTAAGCGGCAGCCCGCCGCTGCTCGAACTGCCCACCGACCGCCCTCGCCCCGCGACGCAAACATCCATCGGTGCGCACCATACGTTTGACCTCTCGCCGTCGCTGGCACGGGCACTGAAGGCACTGAGCCAGCGTGAAGGCGTGACGTTATTCATGACGTTGCTGGCGGCGTTCCAGGTGTTGCTCAGCCGCTACAGCCATCAGGACGACATCTGCGTCGGCACACCGATTGCCAATCGAGATCGAGCGGAGATCGAAGACCTCATAGGGTTCTTTGTCAACACGCTGGTGTTACGTACCGATCTGTCCGGCAACCCGAGCTTCCGCGAATTGCTCGCACAAGTACGCGAGGTAACGCTGGGAGCATATGCGCACCAGGATGTACCCTTCGAGATGCTGGTAGATCTGCTTCAACCGGAACGCAACCTCAACCTCACACCACTCTTTCAAGTCATGTTCGTGTTGCAAAACACACCGGTGCAGATCCTGCAGCTTCCAAATACGACATTGAGCCACATCGAGGTCGAAAACGGTCAAGCCACATATGACCTGACCCTGACCATGGTTGAAGATGCAGGGAACATACAAGGCATCTTCGAGTACAACACAGACCTGTTTGACGCAGCCACCATCTCACGCATGGCCCAGCATATGCAGATTCTCCTGGAAGGCATTGTCGCCAATCCGGATGAACAAACGTCAGCATTACCGTTCATGACAGAAAGCGAACGACGCCAGTCGCTGGCCGAGTGGAATGACACCACAGCCGAATGCCCGGTAGACCAATGCCTGCACCAGTTGTTCGAGGCCCAGGTTGAGCGCTCGCCCGATGCCGTTGCTGTCATATTGCCAGCGAATGGCGCGGATCGCGCGGAACCAGAGCGACTGACTTACGCGCAGTTGAACCGGCGCGCCAATCAACTGGCGCACTACTTGCGCGGGTTGGGCTTTGGATCACAAGCAGTGGCAGGCATTTGTGTGGAACGCTCACCCGACATGGTAGTCGGCCTCATGGGCATTCTTAAAGCCGGTGGGGCGTACCTGCCACTGGACCCGGCTTACCCATTGGAGCGGCTGGCGTTCATGCTGCAGGACTCACAGGCATCTATGCTGTTGACCCAGTCAAACATGCTGAAGTCGATATCCGGTGACCTCCCTCTCACTTCCTGCAAGGTAGTCTGCCTGGATAGCGATTGGCCACGTATCGAGCAGGCATCATGCCTGAATCCCGTGAGCGGTGTGACGCCCCAGGACCTGGCGTATGTGATTTACACCTCGGGTTCGACCGGCCAGCCCAAGGGGGTGCTTGTCGAGCACCACAACGTGGTGAATCACAACACCGCCGTGTTGAAGGCTTTTGAACTCAACCCTGACGACCGGGTGCTCCAGTTCTCCACCATCAACTTTGACGCGGCGGCTGAGGAAATCTATCCAACGTTGATGGCTGGCGCGACCATCGTGCTGAGACCCGGAGGGTTGCTACCCACCGCGACGGACTTTACACGCTTGATCGAGACACAGTGCGTGACCGTGCTGGACTTGCCGACAGCGTACTGGCACGAATGGGTCTATGACCTGTCGTTGCTGCATGTGCGCCTACCGTCCTGTGTGCGGTTGTTGGTCATCGGTGGTGAAAAAGCATCCGCCGAGCGTATGGCATTGTGGCAGCAAGTGGGCGGCGCCGGGATCCGCTGGTTAAACAGCTACGGTCCAACGGAAGGCACGATTATTGCATCGCTGTATAACTCAGCGACGGATGCCTTCTGTCTGGATGGGCGCGAACTGCCCATCGGGCGGCCCATCGCCAACGCCAGGATCTACTTGCTTGATCAACACCTTCAACCCGTGCCTGTCGGTGTGCCAGGCGAGTTGCACATCGGCGGCGCTGCCGTGGCACGGGGTTATCACAACCAACCCGAACTCACGGCAGAGCGCTTTATCCCCGATCCGTTCACATGCGAGACAAAGACCTCTGGTCGAAATGCCCGCCGTCTGTACAAGACGGGTGATCTTGCGCGCTACCGCCCGGACGGAAATATCGAGTACCTTGGGCGTATTGACCACCAGGTCAAGATTCGCGGTTTCCGGGTGGAACTGGGCGAGATCGAAGCGGTGCTTGCTCAACATGCGTCAGTGAGACAGGCGGTCGTAATCACCCGCGACGCCGCATCAGGTGCAGGGAAACGACTGGTGGCATATGTTGTATCAGCGAACTCTCCACACAAAGGTCAAGATCCGCAGGATCTGGTGACCGAGCTGCGGGCATACCTGAAGGGAAAGCTGCCGGAATACATGCTGCCATCCGCCTTCGTATTGCTCGACGCCCTGCCCCTCACCCCCAGCGGCAAGCTGGACCGCCGCGCCTTACCCACCCCTGACGTGCAGGCTGAGCATCGCGACACCTACCTTCCACCACGGACGCCCGTCGAACGCACCCTCGCCGGCATCTGGGCGCGTGTGTTGGGGCTTCA
>JAMDDR010000116.1 GCA_023488685.1 Chloroflexota bacterium
AGCACTGTCAAAGGTGCCGTGCGTCAGCGTGAGTGTTTCGCGAACCGGGACCAGCGTGTCGTTTACCAGCCACAGGCTGACACCACCGTCGGGTTCATCTTTGAACGAAGCAATCACGGGTGTGAAGGCGCGCTTGACGTAGAAGTAGGCGGCTTTAGGGAACGTGTAGTAGTCGAGCAACGACCAGGTTAGCCCGGGCCAGCAGTCGTTCCATTGCCAGATCAGGGTGCCGGAGCAGTGGAATTTGCGGCGGCGGTAATGCTCGACGGCGTACTGCATGCCTTCGGCCTGGCAGATCATCGAAAAGTCGATGTATTCCAGCAGGTCTTTGGGCAGGCCGGTGTGGGCCTGCATAAGCATGTTGCCCTTGTCTTTGGGGTTGTCCTTATTGCGAAACAGCATGCCGGGCGAGCCGAAGTAATGTTCGGTCTCAGGCACATTACGCCGGAGCGTCTCGAACACAGGGAGTGCGTGGAGGCCAAACTCCGAGATGAAGCGTGCCTTATCGTCGCCGTAGCGGCGATAAGAAACACCGTACGGGCTCCAGTCGCGTTTCGGCTCGTCGCCGAAGTGACGCGGTTGGACCTGGCCGTGCCAGGCGCACCAGTTGTGGCGGTCACCGGATTCTGCGCTGTTGTGATCATTGCCACCGTAGGGAGTTGACGGCCAATATGGGCGGCTGGGGTCGAGGCGGTTGACCACTTCGGGCAATACCTGGTGATACAGATGCTTGCCGCCGAAGTCGCGCCCCGGTTGTTGCCAGTGGCGCTGGTCCTCAATCCAGTCATTCTCGTTGTTGCCGACCCACAGCACCACGCTGGCGCGGTTGCGCAAGCGGCGCACCTGGTACTCGGCCTCGATCTGCACCTCGCGCGTGAACTGCTCATCCTGATCGGGGTAGAGCGCGCAGGCGAACATGAAATCGTGCCAGATCATGACACCCAGGTCGTCAGCTAGGCGGTAGAAATCATCCTGTTCGTACTGCCCGCCACCCCATACGCGCAACATATTGCCGTTGGCTTCCACCAGCAGGCGCAGCAACTCTGCATAGCGCGCACGGTTCACGCGCCCGTTCAACAAGTCGGCGGGAATCCAGTTCGCGCCCTTGGCAAATATCGGCACGCCATTGACGATGAGTGTGAAAAACTGGGTTCCGATCTCAGCAGGGTCCGGTGATTGGTCCAACTGCACGGTGCGGAGGCCGACGCGATCACGGAAGGTATCGAGCCGGGTGTCACCACGCCAGAGTGAGATGTCGAGATCGTACAATGCCTGTTCGCCATAACCATGCGGCCACCACAGGGCTGGTTCCGGCAACTGCAACACGCCGCGTGCGAAATGGGTGGGGTGATGACCAAGCGGCACGAAACGGTCGGGCTGCACGTCGTGTGCGGGGCTGATTGGAACGCGTGTGGTGAATACCTTACCGGAACGCTTGAGCGAGAAGCTGACGGCAAGCTCCGCAGCATCCCCCCAGGCCTGTACGTCGCATTGAACCATGACCGCTGCCGAATGCGTGTCGGCGTGAAGCGTGCGCACATACGGGCACGCAATGCGCGCCGTGTGGAAACGCTCGACGCGCACGTTGCGCCAGATGCCGGCATTGACCAGGCGCGGTGCCCAGTCCCATGAGAACTGGGACTGCGTCTTGCGCACGAACACGCGCTCGATGCCATAGCCGCCCCATTGGCCTTCAGGTTGCTGGCGATTGGCAATATGCTGCCTGACAGGATCGAGGCGTACGGCGAGCACGTTGCTGCCTTCCCGCAGCCGGTCCGTGACCTCGAAACCAGCCAACCGGAACATGTTGCCGTGGGTGCCCAGGCATTCCCCGTTGAGGTAGATGGTGGCGAAGGTGTCCAGCCCATAGAACATGAGGTAGTCGCGTGGGTCAGGTTGATCGGAACCTGGGTGGTGATCGAATACGGTGCGATACCACCATTCACGCTCTTCCACCCACTGCACCTGCTCGACGTTGGTGGAGTAGAAGGGATCGGGAATGCGGCCGTCGGCGAGCAGACTGTTGTGCACGTCGCCGGGCACCTGTGCGGGCAGCCATGCGCTATCGTCGTAGTCGACGGCAAAGGCACGGGCGTGCTCCCCGGCGCCAGGATCGAAATCCTGAAGACGCCAGTGTTCGTTGAGCGTTTTTTTGGTGTTCATTATCGATACCGTTAGCGTTGGGCGGGCGCTCAGTCGCTTACCATGGCCAGGACGCGCTGCGCCTCCTGGAGCGAGGGTAGATTCATGATGATGTAGAACTGTTTTAGTTTAGGCCCGAATTCGCGGCATAAGCCCTCTAACTCCGGCACAGTTTCGATATACAGGAACATCTTCTTGCCGGCCTCAATGGTCTTGTGATAGAGCGGATACCAGCGCTTGTCGCCGGTGGTCTCGACACCGGAGCCGGACGTCCACTGGATCATGCGCAGATGTGGGATTGACAGCAGGTGATCGTGATGTGGGATCGCGCCCGGCCCGTCCCAGTGATAAATGCAGTACGAGACGCGTTCGCACATTTCGGCCAACACCGGCAGCATGAACTGTTTGAACATGCCCGGCGAGATCATGGCCGAGAAGTCACACTGGAATTTGGCCATGCGGCCGGGTGCCCACAACCAGAAGTGCGAGCCACCCACTTCATCGCGCATCAGGTCGTAGAGGACATCGTAATAGTGAAAATACCTGTCGGTGATCTGGCGCAGACATTGTTGCACCCACTCGGGGCGTTCGATCAGGTCAATCAGCAGTTGCTCCGAGCCGCGCATGGCGGCGAGCGTGTCCAGGCCTTCGATTAGATCGGGGAATTGCAGCAGATACTTGCCCTTGCCCATGCGCAGCATCTCGCGACCGAGCCGCAGGCTGAACTGCCAGTAGAAGTTGCCGTGATCGTACTCGAACTTCAGATCCTCGATACGATCGCCGACAGGCTCGCACCAGACCGTGCCGGGCATATCCACGCCTTTGCAACCCAGGTAGAGCGCCAGGCAGTTAGGGGCGAGATCAGGCACCACAAATGGCACCGCCTCGGCCAGATAGTGGGTGTTGACACAGGCGCGCGCAGCCAGGTTGACGCGGTAGTCGTAGTTGCTGGTCGAGTAGTCGGTCACCCAGCCAGGGGGTGCCGGCATGATGGGGATGTGCTCGATAGGCTCCTGGCGTGGTACAGTCAGCGCCATGGCCGGGCGGCCGATATCGCCGCCCTCCCACCATGTGGTCATGCGCGCACGGACGGCGTCCATATCTTCGCGGTATCTGAGTCCTGCCATGTTTTGTCCTCTGGCGTTGTTTTACTCGATGTGTCGAATGTGCGGTAGTCGAGAACGGAAATGTCGCTTAGCGTGTATACCCTTCGCGCCGGAAAGCGTGCGCCGTATCGAACAGCGCCAAAGCGTTCGCTGCCGGAACGTCGGGTTTGATGTGGTGATCCGGTCCGCAGATGTAGCCGCCGCCTTCTGCGAGCCATTCGATACAGCGGAGGGTCTCCGTCTTTACCTCTTCGGGTGTGGCAAAAGGCAGATGCTGAGTATTCACGCCACCGAAGAAAGTGATGTGCCGGCCGTACTCGCGCTTGAGCTGTTGTGGTGTCAGTGGCAGCGTGTGGAGTTGCACGGTTTCCCACACATCCATGCCGATATCGATCAGGTCTGGCAGGACCGCGGTGATATCGCCACACGAGTGGAACCACACTGCCTTGCCCATGCGCTTGCCGAGGGCGAATAGATGGGCATATCGCGGTCTGAGTGATTGGCGCCACAGCGCGGGTGAGAGCATCAACCCGCGCTGGGTGGCGAAGTCGTCGCCCAGGCACAGAATAGGCATGGTATCGCCGCATGCCGTTAGCAGGCGCTCGCAGAACTCCAGCGTGTGCACAAACACCTGCTCCAGCATAGCCTCGAAGAGCAGCGGTTCGGTCAGCATCCACGTCATGGCTTGTTCCATGCCGGCCAGATCGCACACCTGGCAGAACAGTGGCTTCCAGTATGGGCCTCGAACGGCGTAATGATGGCCGATCTGCTGCACTACTGTCGCTGCTGCAGCGTAGTCGTAATCTGTTACAGATGGCCAGGGATACGCTTCTATCTCGGCGATGGTGGTGACTGTCGCAAGCGGATAGAGACGGGCAGTGCCATAGTCACCCGTATCCGGCGTCCCCCACTCGCTGAGTCGCGTGCCGCTATTGTCGTGTGGTGGTTCGCCGCAGTATGGCGCAGAGACGACACGCCCGTCGATGCCCAGGCGATCCAGGACGTCCTGTGGTGGGATGTTGAGGAAAGCGGCAACTTCGGCCGTATTCTCGACATGGATTGCATCGGTTGGGATGCGGTCGGGAACCTGGTGCTGGATAGCGCTGAGCGTTCGTTTGCGTGGTTTCATGGATTCACCGGATTTTTGGACAGCACGCTGATGGTCCTGTTATAGGTATCCGAAGCTTTCTGCGACGAGCTGGTTGAGGGCGTGTTCCATCTCGGCGATGCGTTCATTTGCGATGGTCTGGGCGAGTGGCAACGTAAGGCTGCCACGGATACCGTTGCACCTGGACAGGATACGTTCATAACAAGTCCGTAGATTGTTCGGTCCCCAGGCGAATTCGCGCGCGATGCCGATCATGCCGAGGAAATCAATGCAGTCGGCTTCACGCAACAACAGCCCCTCGTTGGATAGGGCTGGACGAGTGTCGCGGTAATCGTGACGTTCGATGGCATCGAGCACGAGCGTTGCCTGGGAAGGCGACAGGCCGGTATGTGGCAGAACCTGTTCGGCGGCGATCTGGCGAGAGCGCAGCGCGTGATCGACCCCGAGTTGGCGGAAGGCGGGGAACGCACCCCAATCGTGCAGGAATGTGGCGTATGTGACTAGCATAGGATCATGGGGTGTGTCTTTGCCAATGTGCCCGATCAGGTTGAGCACACGACGTACGTGTGCATAACCCCAGCCTTCGCCGTGCTCCGATGTCATGCGTTCGATGTCGTCAAGGTTCATGATGACTGCGTGGGCTGCCGGTAGTAGGGCTCAGTTGTTGTAGAACGGTCGTTATCTCCATCGATCGTATCGCGTCGATGGCGCACTCGAATGCGCCTTCAGGGCAAAGGCCGTCTGTGGATGCGCGCTCGTAAGCATTGAGCGCTGCGCTCATGCAGGCGTTGCGCACCATTTCGGCGATGCGGCGCTGCTCGGCCGCCAGAGGTAGATCGCTCATGTGGGGAATGATACCGCTGGGCGGGTGTAAGGGTGATATGCCGTATGCGTCGAGCAGGCTGCACCCTCAGATGCGGCGCTGCTCGACGCGAATTGTTCATTGTGTCAGTCTGCATCTGAGGATGCGGCCTGAACCTACGGCGGCGCTGAGTCCGCAGATGCGGGCTGAACGCAGCCGTTATGGGGCGGCTGTTGGTGTTGGGAGAGCCGCAGGCACACTCAGCACGCCAGCACCAGTGCTATACGTCACCGCGTCCGGAACCCCCAGTGTTGTCTGGGATATTCCCAGCTTCTGAAGCTCTGAATCGGGAATGGCATCTACCAGCGCTTCAAACGTTTCGCCACGCTCGGTGTGTCCGGCGAAACGCCAAACCGGCCGCACGATCAGACGTGCTGGCTCAGGTGTCGGTAGGGTGCCATCTGCAACGTACACCTGTGCCACATCGTCGACCAGGTAGACCAATTCCACCTCCTCAACGGTGCCCTTTGACGGCACCACCCTGATCTGGCGCGGCGGTTGTACTGTGATTGTGTATTTGGAAATGTCGGTGACGCCATCGCCGGACGCGAGTGAGGCCTGCTCGATGACCGGGTAACCGCCAAACGTCTCCGGCCGCAGCACCCCTTCGACAATAGCACGTCCCATTTGCGCCAGTTTGTCACCGGGGAAGCGAATGGAGTAAGCGAGTACGTACTGCTGGCCATCATCGCTTTGCAGCACAACCACGGATTTGCCTTCGACTGTCGCCGTGATGAGGTTTCCCAGCCAGGCCTGAATCCGCGCGTTCGGATCGGCTTTCTCGTAGCGTTCCACCTCAATCGTGGCGGAACCCTGGTCATCCATCTTCACACGTCCCCACACCCTGGCACGCAGCAGGTACAGATCCTCGATACCCGCCAGGTTGGCGCCGATGAGCGCAACTTGCCAGCCAGGCTGGTTGGCATCGAGCGGTTGTTCATTCAAGAACGAATACACCTGGCGGTTTCCGCCATCCTCGTCCTCGATGATGTAGATGCTGATATCGCCCTCAAATCCTTCCAGGCGCTGGTCGTTGGTGAATGGCAGAGCGCTGTTTACCGCCGGCACCGCGATTGCCTGGGCCACGGGTGCCACGAGCAATGGCGTCGGGGTGGGTGGGTTATCCAGGGTCTCAGTGCTGACTGCGCCGGGTAAGGCAGGAGGTAGTGTCGCGGCAGGCACGCTGCTGTCCACTGTAGTCATCACCGTGGTTGATGAGATCTGTAGCGGTGCTGCCACGGCCTGCACGGAGACTGCCTGTGCAATGCCTGCTCCACCAAAGTTGATGGCGATTGCCAA
>JAMDDR010000250.1 GCA_023488685.1 Chloroflexota bacterium
ATAGCTTGTCCTACGGTGCGGTGACGATGAGCCGGCCGGTCATCCCACTCTGCCTGTGGCCAGCCACGGTGCAATAGATCTCATACGTGCCCGCTTCCGAGGGGGTGAACATCACCGTCCCCGTGTGGCCCGCCTCGGCGGCAACATGCACCGCCAGATCCTCCTCGCCCGCGTCACTCGCATGACCTGTGTCCATGTCATGCTCGTCGCCCTTCGACACGGCTTCTTCGTGCAGTGCTATTTTCTCGATGGTGAAATCATGCACGACGACGCCGGAATTCATCAATAGGATTTCCACCGTCTGCCCAACCCTCACTGCCGGCTGAGCGGGTGTAAAGGAGAACTCCTTCGCCTCGATGGTCAGTTTCAACGGCGCGGTGGGTGGTTTCGCAGTGGCAACGGCAGATGATGACGTTTGACTGCACGCAGTAAAGAGCGGAATCGACACGACAAACACAAGAAGTTTAAGCCTATTCATCATGGCGGCGAGGTTAGCATGTGCCCACCAGATGGTCACCCGCCAAATCACCAATGTGCCAACACGCCAAATTGCCTACTCAGTCGACTGGTATGGGAAGATATGCGCACAGAAGAGCAGCATGACCATTGACCAGATCCGGCAAACTTACGCAGGTGACCCAACCAGGGAATGGGACCGGCTACAGTCGACGCCATTGACCCGCACCGAATACCTGATCACCAGCCATTGCCTGGAGCGATACCTCCCGCCTGCCGGCCTGGTGCTGGATGCGGGCAGTGGCCCCAGACGCTACGCCATCGATCTGGCGCGCCGAGGTTGCAGCGTGGTCATGCTGGATCTGGTGCGCGAGCTGCTGCAGTTGGGTCAGCTCAAGCTGGCGGAGGCAGGTATAGATGGTCATGCCCTCTCACAGGTCGAGGGGAATATTGTCGCCTTGCCCTGCGGCGACAGGGCATTCGATGCTGTCATCAGTCTTGGCGCGCCGCTATCGCATTTGACGGACGCGCAGGCACGCTTTCGTGCCATCGCCGAAATGGCGCGTGTCGTCAAGCCCGGTGGATGTGTTCTCGTGACCGGCCTTGCGCGAGTGGCCTGCTACCGCGCATTCGTCTACTGGCTAAACAGGGAACGTCTTGAGCAGGTCGGCACCCCACAGGCACGGGCCAGCGGCATCCTGCACGGCTGGGTGACCAGCTATGCGTTTGCGCCGGGTGAGTTGGCCGAGCTGGTCCATGGCACTGGGTTGCAGGTAGTGGATCAGATTGGCTGCGAAGGCATTGCCGCGTACTTACCGATGGACCACCTGGCGCAGGTGGAAGCCGACCCTGCTCTCTGGCCGATATGGCGGGATATCCTGCTGGAGACGTGCAACGAGCCGACCATCATCGGCATATCGAATCACCTATTGGTCGTCGCGCGCAAGACGGAGTAGTGAGCGATGACCCAGCTACACCTGCTGGTGGTTCGGGGGATTCGATTGTCTCAAATACTGTAGATACAGCGGCTTCACCTCGGCAAACCGGCGCGCAAATGCTTGCACGTCGGCCTCTGCAAACAAGCCCGGCTGGCCGAGATCGCAATCGTACTGATAGGCGCCCACCTTGATCCCGATGTGGCCCTCGATCTTGTTGCCATCCCCGGTCATCACACACACACGCCCATCCGTGTAAGTCACCTCGTCGACCGCTTCCAGAGGGATGGACTTCAGCGTGTCGGCGAACTGATGCCCCATGAATTGTGCCGCCGAAAGCAAGCCCGCCTTGATCTCTTTCCACAATGGCAGCCAGGTGGCGTCCTTCTGCCGCGCGATTTCACGGTCGAACTCGCGCGCGGCCTTGTGCGATAGGCGCAATTCGACGCTGGCGGGGCACAAGACCAGTTCCAAATGTCCGTCGGCAGACTGAACACGAGCAATGGTTGTGGCCATGATCTTTCCCTCCAATGGGATACACACATCCCCTGGCAAGCCTCCATATAATTTCTGCAGCCAATGTCACGTGGCGATCGAGGATGGGATCGCCGTACTCAGCGGGGAACTGCAACAATGGGACAAGGCATGCGCCTTCAGGGAATTTCACACGTGCTGGCCATCGCCAGCGGCAAGGGCGGTGTGGGTAAGACCACCGTCTCCGTCAACCTAGCCCTGGCACTCGCCCAGGCTGGGGCGCGCGCCGGCCTGTTCGACGCCGACCTGTACGGCCCTAACATCCCCTGGATGCTGGGCGTGCGGCGCAAACAAGCCGCGCCCGGCGAAGTGCCGGTTGCTCGCACCCGTCGCGATCCCTACATCACGCCACTGGAACGCTTCGGGCTGAAGGTGATGTCGGTGGGGTTCGTGGTCGGCGACAACGATGCCGTCATGCCCGACCCGATCTTCGCCGGGCACATCATCCGGCAGACGTTGCAGGACGTGCGGTGGGGCGAGCTGGATTACCTCCTGCTCGACTTCCCGCCTGGGTCCGGCGAACCACAGCGCACCCTCTTATCCACGATTCACATCGATGGCGCCGTCATCGTGACCACTCCCCAGGACCTGGCGTTGATGGATGCCAGCCGGTCGTTGGGCATGTTCCGCCAGGCCGGCGTGCCGATCCTGGGCGTGGTCGAAAACATGAGCTACCTGATCTGCCCGCATTGTGGCGAGCGCATCGAGCTATTCCATCGCAGCCCGCGGCCGTGGGCGGTCGAAGGGGATGGCGTCGCAGCACTTGGCCGCATTCCGATGGACATCGCTGTCAGCCGGGCAGTCAACGCCGAGCACCCCCTGGTCCAGGCGCACTCAGGCTCCCCCGCTGCAACGGCATTCCGCGAGATCGCCGCCGCCATTGCCGGTAAGCTTGTTGACGATCAACGGCCACGGGTGTGATGCTGCGAATAGCCCTATCAAATTCACGTGTATACAGAGGAGTCATGAGTACAACCGTTACCCAACGCGCAGAGCAAGAGATCGCTCGCATCGTGTTATTGCACAAGGCAACCGTAGGCGCTTGTGCCATTCACGTTGCATCCGGCCGGCAAGTCGGGCTCAACGTAGCCGAATGGTTTCCCATGGCAAGCACCTACAAGGTGCCGATTGTTGCCCAACTGCTGTGCCAGGTGGACCAGGGATACCTGGCACTCGATCAAATGGTCGAGATCGCCGAGCGGGACGTGAGCCCCGGCAGTGGCTTCATCAACGAGCATCTCTGCATCCCAGGTCTGACGCTATCGGTGCGCAATCTGCTGGAACTCACGTTGAAATTCAGCGACAACACCGCCAGCGATGTCGTTCTCAGGCTTGCCGGCGGCGCAACCGCTGTCAACGGCCTGATGCACACGTGCGGACACGATCAGATCCGAGTCAACCGTTCCACCAAGGCGTTGCTCGCCTGCTTCTGTGGTGTTGAGGGGATTCCTCTCGATGACGCATGGACCCTTGAGAAGTTCACAACGGCGCACAAACAGAGTACTGATGCACAAAAAGAAGCCGCACAGCGAGCCTTCCTGACAGATGCACGTGATTCATGCACGCCCGCGGCGATGGCATCGCTGCTGGTGACCCTGCACCGTGGCGAGTTGCTCAGTCGTTCCTCGACGGAGCTGCTCTTCTCGATCATGCGCAATTGCCAGACGGGCCAGCCACGATTAAAGGGCATGCTGCCAGAAGATGTGGATGTTGCGCACAAAACCGGCACCCTGGGCGAGATCATCTTCAACGATGTCGGCCTCGTCAATCTGCCGGGAGAACTTGGGCACGTGGCCATCGCCGTGTTTGTGAAAGCGGCCAAGGAAACAGTGCCGGAATGCGAGCGCATCATCGCCGAGATCGCACGTGTTGCATACGACAGCTTTCTCTTTCTCGAGACTTAACAGATACCGGCATCCAATCCTATGTAATATAAAGTCAACAAGGTGCGGCTCACTTTGCCAGTGTCATTCTGAAACGCACCGTCTGCTCAGAACATGATGCCGCCACCTGTCATTCTGAACGCGCCTTAGAGCTTTTGCAGGCTCAGGCTTTTCTGCGCGTGAACGCGTAGCGTCTCAGCCGATATCGGGAGAGATCCCTCGCTGCGCGTCGGGATGACGGGTATTACGTTTTGTGGGCTTCTGTGGCACCAGCCATCAAAGATTGCCCGTGATGTGGCATGTCTTGCTCTTCCTTAAACCTATAATGGCTTTGAGACACTGCTCGACGATTATTTCGCCAATCAGGAGACGATCATGTACCGCTATCGGAAAGGGTTTGTCTCAGACGCGCCGGCCGTCCTGGCACTGGCCGATCAGTGGGCGAACGAGATGATCACCATCGGCTACGAATACACCGAACGCACACAGGCGGCCTATGAGGCACGCGTCAACGATTACCTCTGGGTGGCGGAATACCGGGGCCGCGTCATCGGATACACCTGCGGCGTCGTCAAGGTCAGTGGTGGGCCGGGGCTTATCGCAGCCGGCGAGCGCTTCCTCGACATCCAGGAGGTCTACCTCCATCCCGATCACCGCGATCGTGGCGTCGGGCACCAGCTCTTGCAACACCAGATGCAGGAAGCAGAAGCGCACGGCGTCACACGCGCCATCGTCGGCTCATCCAACAAAGACTGGCGCCGCACGGTCGCGTTCTACGAAGCGCTGGGCTTCCACATGTGGGCGGTCACCTTGTATAAGTGAGCGAGGTACAACATGAAAATCGACATACGCGCCGAAGCGGCCAGGTATTACGACAGCAACCCCGATGCGCCCAACGACGTTCCGTTCTATCAGCGGCTCATTCCCTCCTCAGACGCCGCCGTGCTGGAGTTGGGCTGCGGCACCGGCCGCGTCACGCTGCCACTAATCCCCCGCTGCGCCTACTATCACGGCATCGACATCTCCCCAGCGATGATCGCCATTTGCCGCGCGAAGCTGGCACAGGCCGGCATCCCACCGGACAAAGCACGCGTGGATGAAGGCGACATCACCGCGTTTGACTTGGGGAGACCGTTCGACCTCATCATCGCGCCCTTTCGCGTCTTGCAAAACGTGGAGACAGATGCCGAATTGGACGGGCTGTTCCGCTGCATTCACGGGCACCTCGCCCCAGGCGGCACGTGCATCCTCAACGTGTTCAGACCCAACCGTGACCCACAAGGATTACGGCAGCACTGGGTGTCGAGCGAGGAACAGTTGAGCTGGGAAACCCCAACGGATACTGGCAGGTTGGCCTGCTACGCCCGGCAGGCGCGCATGGATGTGGAGCGGCTCGTCCTGTTTCCAGAGCTGATCTACCGCCGGTACGAAGGCGATGAACTGAAGGAAGAAGCCGTGTTGAAGATCGTCATGCGCTGCTACTACCCGGACACGTTCGAGCAACTGATCCGCGAGCACGGCTTTGGGATCATCCGACGCTGGGGAGGATACGCCGGCGAACCGTATGGCGAAGGTCCCGAACTCGTCATACAGTTTGGCGATGATCGCTCGACGAGACACGTAGATACGCCTCCTACAATTTAGCACGTTCCTGGACTCAAGGCTTTAGCCGGTTACGACATCTCACTGAATCCGCGGTGTCTTCAAGACCGCGGTCTTCCGGCTAACGCCGCCGTTCGCTACGGATGAGTCCATAGCTTCGCGCAATCTCAGTGATACAGGTTGAAGTATCGACATTTCACATCAGGCAATATAGCCATGCTGGACATTGCAAAGGTAAACCTGACCGGCAAAACCATCCTCGAAGTCGGAAGCGGCCGAGGAGATACTACACGCCACCTCGTCGACATCCTCTCCGGTTATCGTGACGCGACCCTTCTCGTCACAGACATCTCAGATCAGTTCTTCCCAATACTACGAGATGAATTCAGGAACAAGCCGGTTCAGGTTCAGTTCTTACGCGCAGGAGCTTGCGAACTACAAGGCGTTCCGAACAACGCTGTCGATTACCTGGTCTGCAATTACACGCTCTGCGCCATCAACGCGCAAGCCGGTGCTGCCATCATCGCGTTACAACGGTTTTCGGAAGTGTTAAAAAGAGGCGGCTATCTGCTGATCGAGGAGGAGTTTCCCCTAAACTTTGGGTGCACCTCCGCTCAACAAATCTGGGCCCAGAAGTGGCGCATCCTGAAGTCAGCCATGCTATTGATTGGCAAGTTTCCCTACAATGAGATCGCACCAGAGTTGTTGGTGGATCTATGTAAACTCGCCGGGTTCACTGGCATTGAGTGGGCCGTATGCCATGAAAAGCTCGCAGGCGTGGAAGCCCTGGATTTCTTCCGCCGGCGATTGGATGGCATGTTGCTGGAACTGCCAAACAACCAACTCCGCACAGGGTTCACACAATTAGCAGACGAATTAAGAGAAAAGGCGCGCGACGCCGGCGGAATGGAGGTTCCGTTCTACAGGTTGACCGCTCACAATAGATGACACGTTAAATGACACGTTCTGGGTGACCAGAAACCTATATGGTGACAGGTGTCACCCGACGTAACTGTAGCAGCCTTATAACTGCGAAGTAGACGAGGTGACACCCGATGAAAGCAGATGAACTGGATCGACGGCGCGTGAAGACGCCCCAGCAA
>JAMDDR010000079.1 GCA_023488685.1 Chloroflexota bacterium
CAGAACGGCAGCAGGTGCTGCGGCAGCGCCCCCTTTATACAGGGTAGCTGCCCGTCAACTTCCTGAAAAACCCGTGTGCGCGATGGAAGAATGCGGTGTTGGGCAGGAACATGAATGGGCACTGGCCGGGCACTACATCGATGCCGTTCTGCGTGCAGAAGGCCACTGCCGCCGGGCTCACCGCGCCAATGCCCTCGCCGCGTTGCATCCACACGCGCTTGATGCCGGCTTCGGCACAGTCGCGTATCACCTGCTCGGTAACCTGCGGTGTGGTCAACAAGAGCGCGCCATCCACGGCCGGCTTGATATCCTGCACACGCTTGTAACAGGGCTGGCCATCGATCTCGGCCACATTAGGGTTGACCGGCACGACATCGTAGCCGCGTGCGCGGAACTCTTTGAACAGACTGCGGCTAAAGTCCTGGGGATTGCGGGAGACGCCAACGATGGCTAAGCGGCGTTGGCGCAGAAAGTTGTTAATGGATTCACGGGTCGTCGTTGTCATGATCAGGCCTCCTGGTTTGAGCCTGAGTTTAACGCCAGGAACGCCCTTACACATCCAGCTTTTGGCGGATACCCAATCGGGCACCCGACCCATCCGGCATGAGTCTGTCTTGCCCAGACTGCGAGCGCTTGCAAATGCTTACCGGGCGCTCGCAGTCTGGGGAGACGATCCCCCACCTTAGGATTAAACTGATCCGTCGCCTGTCTGTGAATATCCCTGCGAGATACTGTTTGGGATACAAACCAGGATATTCAGGCTGCATTTCAGGCCCCTCTCATCAATTGCTTGTCTTCTTCACAGTCTTGTTCCTTAAAACGTCACAATAAGACGCCATCAAGCGATATACTCCATGTGCCTACCATAATATCTGCCGATCTGTCGGATCGCACCCCGCCGGCAAAAGGGTTGAGATGGGTTGAGAAAGGGGCAGGAAAGGGGCGGGAAGGAGGATAAGGATGAGAAGGCAAATCTGCTCTATAGCGAAAGCATCCCAGCAGAGACTGCTGATGAAGCGTCTCTCCCTATCGATGGTGTTGCTTCTCATGCTCACAGGGTGTGCGAGCGAGCCACAGGCCGCGACGCCAATCGCTACGCAGGCAACCTTGGTTGCGGAACCAGCTACTTCGCCCGCAACGTCAGTTGCGCCCGCAACACCCGTTGCGCCCGCTACGGCACCCGCCAGCGCGACAACAGCGCCAACGGTGACGGCTGTGCCGTCCAATACCCCTGCCGCAACGGCGACACCGGCCGCGACCGGGCCGCTCGAAGGGGCAGACCTCGTGGCTGCACTCAGACAGGGTGGCTACGTGATCTATTTCCGCCATGCAGCCACGGATCAGTCGCAAGCCGACGACGACACGGGGCTCCTGGAGAACTGCGCCGCCCAGCGTAACCTGAGTGAGCAGGGCCGCGCGGACGCGCGCGCCATCGGTGAGGCTGTTCGCACGCTCGGCATCCCGGTGGGGGTGGTGCTCAGCAGTCGCTATTGCCGGACGCGTGACACCGCCCAACTCGCATTTGACCGCGCAGATCTGGTGGACGAACTGACGGGGTTCCCATCCGACCTGCGCGAAGAGCGCATCGCGGCTTTGCGGCGGCTACTTTCCACACCCCCGCTCGCCGGAACCAACACCGTCCTGGTGGCCCATGGCTTCAACATCCAGAACACGGCCCAACTGACGCTGGCCGAAGGCGAGGCGGCTATCTTCGCTCCGTCCGGTGATGACTACACGCTCGTCGCCCGTGTTCGGCCAAACCAATGGGGAGATCTGATTGCACTCTCGCCTGCAGCCGTTCCTGAACCACAGGCGCAAACCGCTCCCACGGTGCAGCGTTACCCGGTTCCCGCAGGTTCGCGCCCACACGACGTCGCGCCCGCACCCGATGGCAGCGTGTGGTACACCGCGCAGGGGTCGGGTGAATTGGGGCGTTTGGACCCAGCCAGCGGCGAAACGCGCCACGTCAAACTCGGACAGACCTCATCGCCCCACGGCGTCATCGTCGGGCCGGACGGGGCGCCATGGGTCACGGACACGGGCCTGAACGCCATCGTGCGGGTCGATCCGCAGACCGAGGAAGTGAAGCGCTTCCCGTTGCCCGCCGGCTCGCGCAATGCCAACCTGAACACGGCCACGTTCGATAAGAATGGCGTGCTGTGGTTCACCGGGCAGAACGGCGTGTACGGTCGCCTCGACCCGGCCACAGGCACGGTCGAAGTGTGGGACGCGCCACGCGGGCGCGGGCCGTATGGCATCGCAACCACGCCGGGTGGAGAGGTGTATTACGCCTCACTCGCCGGCAGCCACATCGCGAAGATCGATCTGGATACCGCACAGGCCGCCGTGATCGAGCCGCCCACGCCCAACCAGGGCGCGCGGCGGGTGTGGTCTGATTCGCAGGGGCGCATCTGGGTGAGCGAGTACAACGCCGGGAATGTCGGCGTGTACGATCCCGCCACAAACCAGTGGCGCGAATGGCCGTTGCCGGGCGATACGCCGCACCCTTATGCCGTGTACGTGGATGAGCAGGACAAGGTGTGGCTAAGCGACTTTGGCGCTAACACGCTCGTGCGCTTCGACCCGGCCGACGAAACCTTCGACAGCTTCCCGCTGCCGAGCACGCCGGGCAACGTGCGCCAAATTCTCGGCCGGCCGGGCGAGGTTTGGGGCGCCGAGTCCGCTGCCGACGCACTGGTGGTCGTGCGCACGCGTTAACCTTCTGCTCATTATTGCAAGGATTGCCCCGTACGCACGGCCTCGACGATGCGCAGGATCACGGCGCTGGTCTGCAGCGCATGTTCGCGCTGATCCGCCAGCCCACCGTGGGTGGCGCCCTCAACCTTCTGTAAGATGCTGTCGTCTGACAGCGTCGCCAATTGCTGTTGCAGGTCAAACAACATGCCGGACGCATTCTCACTCGCCGTTCCCACCACGACGGCGAGCGAAATGGCGCCCAACCTGCCCGTGCCACGCACCTGCGCAAGCATGGCCGGGAAGGCCGCATTGACGGCGCGCAGTGTCTCCATGTACCTGGCCGTGTTGAAGTACGCGCGCAACTCCTCAAATTGCCGCGGCGGCAGGTCGGGGTGAGAGCCTTCGAGCAACACCATGCCGGCCACCTCGGCGGGGTACAGGGTTGCATACATGCGCACGAACAGGCCACCTAACGAGTGTCCGACCAGCACGTAAGGGCCAGCTACGTTGGCGTTTTGCAGCAACGCGTGCAATTCGTGCGCGTGTTGGCGCGCATCGCGCGGTTCGGGGCCAGGGTCGCTCCAACCATGCCCGGCGCGGTCGTAGGCACACACGCGCGTCACTTTGGCAATCTCCGGTTGTACCCAGGCCCAGTTCGACACCGTACCTGGGAAGAGTGATTCGAGGATCACTGTGGGAGCGCCGGCCTGTTGCGCACCCGTGCAGTAGATATGCAGGCGGTAGCCGCCAACATCCACGCGCTGACCGGGTGGCGGATAGGTGCTGGCATCCGCGGCTTCCGCAACGCTTTGATAAACAAACCCAAGCAGCATCAGGAGGAATGGCAGCGCAATCACCCCCAGGGTGATTCGGCCAGCCCACGCCCACGCCTTCCGTCGACCGGTACGACCCGGCAACCGTGTAGATATCTCGGCCATCACAGTACCTGCCCTTTCCCCCATCCCTCACTCGCTGGTGCCGGCGAACAACGCCAGCGCTTGTCGCGTTTCTTTTTAACCCTGAATGTACGCTGGATGAATATCCGGCAAAGATACAAAAGCGGATACAAAACGAGCGCTGGCGAGGAGGGTCGTGCGGGCACGGCGGCACAAATGCCGTAGTTGGGTTTGGTGTGTCGGACCGGCAACTGGCCTGGGAAGATGGCGACTTTCAGCGGCCGGCTCTCAGCGGCCGGTCAGCAGCATGTGTAGCGAAACTCGTAGCGTGTGATGTCGTCACCTTTCCTATCCTCGGCGGTGACGACCAGTTCGCGCTGGTCTGCCAGCTTATAGACGAAGCGCGTCGAGCGGAACGTTCCGCCGCGTTCGAAGGCAACCTCCCGGTCGCCGAGACTGACGAGCGGGAAGGCCAGCGCGATGCCCTTCTCCTCCCATCCGATCAGGCCGCGGTCGAAATGCTTCAGCCGCAACACCAGGCCGGTGGCATCCGGCTCGATCACGAGCAACTCGTACAGGTACACCTTGCCGTTCTTGAGCCAGCGAAACATGCCCAGCATCACGCCGCCTGCCGCGCTGCTCCAGTGTTCGTCGATGGGATCGCCATCCACGTGGCCGTACCAACTGCCGGCCATCCAGGCAAGTGCGTCGATAGCCGCGGCAGAGGGAAGGGCTGTCGTGGTTGTGGAAATAGGCCTGGTTGAGTCGATCATCGCTTATGCCTCCTGTGGCGTCGTTGGTTTGCGCCATAGGAAATATAACATGCTGGAACTGCCAGCACCATATTGCCCTGCCAATGGTTTAGCGACAGAGCCATCACTCCAGTTGCCAACTCCCTTCTTCCCATCGCTGGATCGCCTGCTTGGCCCCGAAACCGATTAATCCCGGTTCCTGGGAGATGCGCCTTAACACCGCCAGGGCTCGACGCGTGTCATACTTCAACGAGTAAACCGCTGCTATTCCCGCCACAGCCAGGTTGGGATGACTTGTCATTTCAAGCAACGCTTTGCGACCATCGTCGTCAAACTCAATGATGCGACGGAAAGCTCTGTCCACTTTCTTTGCAAGGGGGTTAGCTTTGCGCCAATTTCCTTGCAAGAGGGCTTCATGATGTCCCGCGGCGGCTTCGGCGAAAGTATTGAGCAATTCGTCCAACGATGTCTTCATATTTGTCTGCCAATCCGGTCAATGAATCGCTAGGCATGAACCATCCAATGCTTGCTTGACTGTCGTCCCCACTTACCCATTCGGCTGTCCGCGCTGAGGAACCGGCCCAGGGCGGGAACGTACATGCGGGCGCCGTAGTCATACAGCCCGAGTTCGGCAAGCTCGATTTGCCCCGTGAAACGCCGGTCCGTGGGCGTGGTGCCGCTGAGCCAGCGGGTCTCGCCGTAGGCGTAGTAGCGCAACTCCGCGATCGGTTGGCCGTTGTTGTTGGTCGTCAGGCTGGCGCTGCCGAGATGATCGCCGTGCAGGTAGAACAGCCCATTCTGCGCCGGCTCCAGCTCCCCTTGCACCCTCATCGCTACGCGCGCTGTGCCGAAGACGTAGCACGTACGCGTCATGGGGATGGTCGTATACCCCGTATCAGCTTGCACGCAACAATGCGTAAGCAGCAAGAAGAAGAAGAGACGTTACGGCTACGCCAACCACCATGCGGGGCTGGCCTGTGCGGATAAACCGTATGCCAGCCCAAGCCAAAAAGGCGATGACAACACCAAGAGCCAACCAGGACACTGAGGACGGCAGCAGAAACGCGGCGGCGCACAGCGCAAGCATTACGCCACCGGCGAGAACCCTATGCCCCAGCATCTGCGTATCGAAGTAATCGAACAGCGAGCCTGGGCCCGGAGCAAGACTCAGAACCCGGCGAGCAAGGATGAGGGCTTCTGGGATCTTGTGGTTTTGTACGTAGACCAGGCGCAAAGCACATAAGGCCGTGACGTTGTCAGGCTCCATCTCAATCACATCTCTCAATGGAGTTTCTGCATCTCGGTATTTCTGCTGCCGCCCAAGCACACGCGCCAGGCCCAACTGGGCGGGCACGAGCTTGGGATCCAGCAACACCGCCCTTCGAAACTGTGTTTCGCTCTCTGACAACCTGCCCAAGCTCAGGTGCGCGTAGCCAAGGTTGCCGTGAAGCTTCGCGTTCTGTGGATCAATCTCTATACCTTTACGGCAGACGGTGACCGCCTGGTCGTACAGCCTCAGGTGAAGCAAGCAGCGTGCCAAACCGTTGTAAGCATCAACGTTGCTTGGCTCGGCATCAATGGCTTTAGTGTAGCCGTCGGCTGCCTCACGAAACCTGTTGGCGCGGTAATCCCGCTCTGCCCACTCGAGATGCTCGTTCATGACACTCCTCGATGCATATCAACCTTCTTCAGCACATGCCGGAGGCACGACACATCAGGTCCGGGTTGCCGGTAGTTACCCACTCGTATATTCCTAAACCAGTAGCAACAAGGACAACGACTACACCGGCCTCCCTCGGCTTGATTTCCTCCCGGACCACAATAGTGTAGTCGACCTGGAGAGCAAGGTCGCCGCCGATTACTTTCACTGTGTTCTTGGACCCATAACTGAAACTGATCGAATCCGCTGTCGGGTACTGGGTTCCAAAAAGGAATGCGCCTTGTTCCTGCACATTTGGATTAATGTAATGCTTACCCAATGACACCTCTGTCTGTATACCAGCTAGTTTGTAAGCCGTGTTACCTATCTTTACTTGGTCTGGATAGAAGGTGGCTGTCCGGTCTTTACCACCGCCTACAACCCTGATTCCAAGGGTGATGTTCCTGTTCCATATCGCATCGCCGAATGGTAGTTGCGCCCG